>JAUVLW010000021.1 GCA_030600555.1 Candidatus Aenigmatarchaeota archaeon | reverse complement strand
ATAAGTGTAAGGTGAATAAATTAGTATTTTTATTGGGATGAAGTGACTTATGAATATTGACTTGAATAACAGAACTATGAAATAGATTGGGGGTTGGAGTATTGGTTTCATAATTAAGTTTGTTTTTTGGTATTTATTTTGACTGTAATAGATAATAAGAATCTAAAAATAAAAAGAGTATAAATAATGGTAATTATATCTTCTAGTGGACATGACCCAGCAAATAAAGAAATTGCTGAGTTACTTAAAAAATTAAAAAAACTTGTTAAAGATTTGATAATTGATAACGAAGCTTATTCTATAAAAATGATTAAATATACTGAATCTTTAAAATTTTATACTAAGTTGCTCATTTTTATTGGAGTTATCACGATTATGGTTGGGGTTTTTACAATTTATTCAACCACCCATATTTTTGATGAAGAAAAAAGAATAGATTTAGAAAATCATATAAATGATTTAGAAGCATTGGAATACGAATTGAAAATGAATCTGGACTTACTGAATGATTTAGAAAAAAAGGAAAAAGATTTTCTTAATAATTCTAATATCGGTATCTATAACGAATTTGTAGTTAAAAATCTGGAGAAAATAGTTTCTGAGGGTAAAATGCAAAATGAGGTAACAAGAAGTTGGCTTATTAAAGCACTTTTCAAAACATATGAAGTTAATAATGGTTTTAAAGCACTGGTATATCAAACCGATCTTGTTGTAAACGAAACAAAAAAAAATAATATTAAAACTCAAATATTCAAAGTAATTAAAACAGAATTAAAGGATTCCATTAATACCTCAAGAACAAGAATATTAACCCACATAACATGTTTAAAACAAAAACGTGATTATCTAATATGTTATAATTAAAGCCTGAAAAATTAAAAAAACATTCCGAATATATATTCACAAACATATATACTAAAGAACCGATAACTATAAATACTATTTTGAATATATATTCATATGCCAAGAGGAGATAGAACAGGACCGCGGGGAGAAGGACCTCTTACAGGAAGAGGACTCGGAAACTGCGGTCAGGGAATTGGATTCAGAAGAGGCTCCAGATACGCAGATATGGTAAACTTAAGCAAAGAGGAACAGAAGAGAATCCTTGAAGCTGAACTAAAAGACATTGATGCGGAAAAACAGGAACTTAAGAGAAAACTGAATGAATTATGATAAACGTTTTTTCTTTTTTTAATATTTATATGAACCAAAAATTAAAAGTATCTATTGCAAAGGCAGCAAAGGCTATTGGAAACAGCCTGCCAGTATTAACGGGAGTTATTCTTCTAATTGGTCTGGTAAACACACTTGTACCTAAATCAGTTTATTCAACATTATTTAGCAACAGTATTCTTCTTGACCCTATTATCGGGAGCGGGTTGGGAAGCATCCTCACAGGGAATCCAGTAACAAGTTATGTGCTTGGGGGAGAACTTCTTTTGCAAGGAGTTAGTCTTATTGCGGTTACTGCATTTATTGTTTCGTGGGTTACTGTTGGGATAATACAACTGCCAGCAGAGGCAACACTGCTCGGGAAGAAATTCGCAATTGCAAGAAACATTCTGAGTTTTATATTTTCAATCATAGTTGCAATAGCAACTGTGTTTATAATTGGTTTGTAATATGGGAGAGCAAAGTTATTCATGGGTTTATTTTTTGCTAAGTGTTTTTGCCTTATACACTTTGGTTGGAATATTTAGAATTGAATCAGTTTTTCCCTCATTGATATTTTCCTTTTCAATTTTCAAAAACATAATTCCGGTTCTGGTTCTTATCTTTGCGATAATGACCGCAGTGAATTACTATGTGTCCCCTGAATCAATCAGCAGACATATTGGGAAATCTTCAGGATACAAAAAATGGGTTTTTGCAATCCTCGGAGGGATTATTTCCACAGGTCCGATTTATATGTGGTATCCAATGTTGAAAGAATTAAAAAAACAGGGGGTTGGTTATGGATTCATTGCAACATTTATTTACAACAGGGCAATTAAACTTCCTTTGCTTCCGATAATGCTTCTTTATTTCAGCGTGCAGTACATTGTAGTGCTTACTTTAGTAATGATTATTGCATCGCTGATTATTGGCCTTATATTTGAAAAAATAGAATATAGATTATGAAAATAGCAATCTCTTCAGAGGGTAAAGATGAAAACTCGCAGGTAAGTCAAATGAGCGGAAGAGCTCCTTATTATCTAATCTTCGAAAATAAAAAACTTATAAAAACAATTAAAAATCCTTTTAGGATTGGTGGTGGGGGAGCAGGATTTAGCGTTGCGGAAATGCTTTCAGAAGAAAAAGTAAATTTTGTGATAAGCGGTAAATTCGGCGGAAACATGGTCTCAGCTCTTGAAACAAAAGGAATGAAATCTAAAGAAATATCAGGAATAACAGTAAAAGAAGCCCTGGAAAAAGCAGAATAAAATGCCAAGACCAAGAAATTTAAGGAGAATTGGTTCCAGACCTGAGGTTACTTATTTTAAACCCGCTGGGGTAAGGATGATGGACCTTGAAGAAATTAACCTTAAAATTGATGAATGGGAATCAATAAGATTAACAGATTTTCTTGAGATGGAACAGACAGAAGCCTCAAAAAAGATGGGAATTTCGCAGCCAACATTTCACCGGTTATTAAAATTAGCAAGAAAGAAATTAACTGAAGCAATAATCAAAGGAAAAGCAATTTGCGTTGAAGGGGGAAATTTTGAGTAATTTTATTTTTTATTCCTTAATCTCCACCTATTAATCGGAAATATTATCAACCCCGCAGAGAAAGCGGTTATAAATTGCATCACCCCGAAAGCCGCAAGGAATGCAACAGGCACAAAACCCAAACTATACAGTGCGGATGCGGATGCAGCCAGAAATATTGCTTTTAGAATACTTCCATAAACTGCGCCAACAAGATAATGTTTCTTGTCTTTCAGATAGAACTTTTTCACGCTAAATATTAAAATTGCATTTCCAATCCAGATGAACGGCAACATCAATAATAAATAAATAGTTAGCGAACCAAATAAGATACCTGCTGTCAATACCCCAAGACTTGGAAGAAATATCAAAGGCAACAGGTTCTTCCCTTTTGCATACAAGGCTCCTGTGATAAGCATTGAGTTTACAATCGCCCCAAGCAAAAACTGGGACTGGAATAAAAATAAAGGCGTTAAAAAAGCAATCATTGAATAAGAACCAATTTCAAGCAGGTCTTTTGTTCTTGACTGGTGAATTCCAGCCCTTAAATTAACAAGACTTGTTAAATTTTTGCAAATACCTGTGAATTCCATAATTAATAGATATATTTAAGTTAAATCAATCTGAACCAAAATAGATTCTTATCAAAACCGCATTTTTATTTGACTGTTAAAAATCCCCACCAAGGCAATCTTTCATGAATAATATTCACTTCTTCATTTTCCGCGTCAACAGTCAAATCATTTTCAATTTCCACAGGAATAATTCCAAATAATCTTCTGTTTTCCATTGATTTAATTTTATAAACCAACCGATTATTTTCTTCTGTTAATTCCATTTCTTTGGTTTGAAGTTTAAGCTTTATCGCAATATCGCTTGCAAGAAGTTTTATTTCAGAATTATTCATTATAAGTATATTATTCCTAATCATCAATCCTGTTGATTTAATCTTAATGTCGCCATCGTGTATCATTACCTTCAGTTTTTCAGGTGATATTGTCAGGTTTTTATTTTTTATCATTACAAATAATTTCTTGTTAACTGAATTAACAACAACACCGTCCGCTTCAATCATTCCAGGTTTTATTTTAATCTCATCCACCAACTCAGCCATCTCATCCGCATTAAGTTCATCTTTGCTTTTTATCAATTCTTCTATAAACCCGTCAATCTCATTCCTAAGTTCTTTAAGTTCTCTGATTCTCACATCAGTGCCAAGTTCATTTACCATTATCTGGCTCATTTTCACCTTGTAATAACTGGAAATTTCATTTCCTGAAGAAATTACAATTGGTTTTGCTTCCACGGAGTCTTCGGTTGTAACAGAGCCTCCGCCTGAACTTCCGGATTCAGAACTGCCAGATTCCATTAATTTACACTTTACACGAATCCTGTTAATCTCTTCATTAAGTTCATTTATTGTTCTCTTTATCTTTACTCTTCCATCTTCTGAAGAATATCCTTTATCTTCAAGTTCATCGTCCGACAGTTGGTATAATAATTCATAATGTTTTCTCTTCTCAACGTATCTATTAATTTGGGAACAAACATCATTATAAATCTGTCCTGTGTTTATTTGAGTAATTGTTGGTTGAAGTATTCTTACCTGAGCAGTTTCCATTCCTGAAGCTCTGCACATTTCCATCTCACGGTCGGTTTCCATTTTTATTATTTTTATTTTTTCCGTCAATTTGTTCACCAATTCATCATCATTATTTTTTTCAGCATCCTCAAGTAATTCCACCAATTTTTTTAATTCCTTCATTAATTCAGGATTAATAACACATACTCTTCGCGCAGTTGTTAAAGAAACAGAACCGTCAGAATTGACAATTGATGATATCATTCCAGAAACTACTCCTCCCGTTCCAGAGTTGCTTGAAATAGTTGGGGTTGGTAAAATTACCTGATTAGTAACAGTTCCATTATCATAAGAAATTGCAGTAGGGACCTCGCTTGCTCCCCCTCCGGATGAAGTATCTTCATCATCAGAAGCAATTACTGCGGACATTCCAAATACCAAGAATATTAATGTTAAAAGAGTTAATAATTTGTTTGCCATAAATAAAACAACAAATATATATTAAAGAGTTAATAGTTTTTGATTCCTGAAAAAGATTAATTATCTTGTTAATTTCCTTCTTCCTCTTCCCTGCCATCACCAATTTCCCAATCAACAACTTCTATTTTATCCCAGTTATTATCTATCAATGTTTCGGTTAGTTTTTTCTCTCTATAATTTATTAGATTATTCAGTCTAATTAATTCACCCATATTTCTTAATTGATCAACATCAGCCTTCCAGTCATTAAATTTAATTTCATATGTTATTGAATTTGAATCTGATTTCAGGATAATATCATATAATCCATCAACAGAGTATCTTAAACTACCATTGTCGCTCCCTATTCCTTTTATAATATATCCACTGGATTTCATCATCTCAAGTATATCATTAAGTTCATGTTTAATCAATTCTTCATAGGTCTGGTCTGAAGTATTTATGGAAATGGGAACTGGTTCAAGCAACTTTATTGGTTTGCCTTCATCTTCCATATTATTAAGTTCTCCCGCTCTTTGCAAACCATTTAAAAATCCATTCAAATCAGAACCATACTTCTTCTCCAACCCATATACATCTAAATCAGTTGAGGTATAATTCAAACTGCCTTTTATGCAAATTTCTGCAGGATTATAATTCTGAAAAGATGTTCTGGGAACCAAACCAGCGGTACTAACCATATTTTTATTTACTTTAAAGTATTTAAATAAAAGATTATTTTTTCAGACTTGCCAAAAATGCCTCAACCTGAATCAAAGGATTTGAACCCTCCACAATTCTGAATTCATAATCAGCGAGCAGTTTGATAACCCTGACTTTTTCATCATCCTCAATTTCCAGTTTAAATATCTGGGAATAAATCTGTTTTAGAAGTGCATCAGGACTTACCCCCTGCTCAATCATCAAATTGTAAAGTTTTTTTCTGGATTCCAAAAACTTTCCGGTTATTGCGGATTTTAATAATTCCTCAATATCCTCGCTCTTTGCCTTTCCTATTACTTCGAGAACAGTATCCTCGGAAATTTCTTTTTCTATTGAAGCGCATGCCTGAAGAATATTTGTTGCTCTTCTTAAATCACCCCCGCACTCGCCAAAGATTTGTTCTATAGCCTCATCGCCTATTTTTAAATCTTCTTTCTCAGCTATTTTTTTCATGCATTCCTCAACATCCTTTTTTGCGACTGGCTTAAACCTAAACATCACACACCTTGACTGGATTGGCTCAATCAATTTTGAAGAATAATTGCAGTCTAAAATAAATCTGCAGGTTCCTGAATAATTTTCCATTGTTCTTCTCAGAGCCTGCTGCGCATCTTTGGTTAAAGCGTCCGCCTCATCCAAAAGAATAATTTTAAATTCCGCTTTCCCGATTGGTTTGGTTCTTGCAAAATCTTTAATTTTCACCCTAACAGTTTCAATTCCCCTCTCATCAGAGGCATTTAATTCAACAAAATTAAATCTGTCCCCAAAAAGCTCATTAACAAGACATAATGCTGTGGTTGTTTTTCCTGTTCCCTGCATCCCAGCAAACATTAAATTAGGAATAGAGCCTTTTGAAACAAATGCTTTGAGTCTTTTAATTGTATCCTGTTGACCTGAAACCTCATCCAGTTTCTTTGGTCGATATTTTTCTGTCCAAAGTTCAAACATTATTATAGTTGTTTAAAAATATAGGAATGGTTTGATTCTATTAAATTTATAATAAAATATATTCTATTATTTAATTATGATTTACTCGCATTCAAGACTTTCATCCTTTGAGCAATGTCCCCTGAAATTTAAGTACAGATATATTGATTTAATCAAACCAAAAGTCCAGCAAAGCGTGGAAGCTTTTATGGGGAGCATGGTTCACAATACTCTTGAAAAACTTTATAAAGATGTGAAATTTAAGAAAGAAACTTCAGTTGAAGAAATGATTGAATACTACAACAAAATCTGGAAAGAAAACTGGAGCGATTCAATTCGAATAGTGAGAAAAGAATACAAAGAAGAAAATTTCAGAAAAATGGGTGACCAATATCTCAGAGATTACTATAAAAGATATTACCCTTTTACAGACGGAAAAATTATCGGCATTGAGAAAAAAATAATGATATCCCTCGACAAAGAAGGGAAATATCAGTTGCAGGGATTTATTGACAGACTTATGTCAACCGGGGAAGGGGAATACGAGATTCATGATTACAAAACAAATATCGAAGTTCCGCAAGTGGAATATATGAAAAAAGACAGACAACTCGCCCTTTATTCAATAGCAATCCTTGAAAAATATCAGGACGCAAAAAATGTGAAACTAATCTGGCATTTCCTGTCAGGCAACAAAGAGATTGTAATTGAAAAAACAAATGAAGAACTTGAAAAATTAAAAACAGATATAATTGAATTGATTGATAAAGTTGAAAGTGAAAAAGAATTTAAGCATAAACCCTCAGCGTTATGCGGATGGTGCGAATTCAAGGATATCTGCCCTGAATGGAAACACCTGATAAAAACCGAAGACCTTGAGCCAAACAAATTCCTTGAAGATTCTGGGGTGGATTTAGTGAATAAATATGTTGAACTGACCGATAACAAAAAAGAAATTCTTGAAAAAGTTGATAAAGAAATTGAACTTGTAAAAGAAGCGATTATAAAATTCTGCGAGAGGGAAAACGTAACTTCAGTGAACGGATCAGATTACATATCCAGAATCTGGGTGAAAGATGTTTCCAAATTTCCGGGGAAAAATGATGATAATAGACCGGAACTTAATAAAATAATCAAAGAAGGAAACCTTTGGGCTGAACTCTCAGAACTTGATACTTTTAAACTATCAAGAATCTATGACACCCTGCCTGCGGAAATAACCAAAAAACTTGATGGACTCAGGAAAATGGAAAGGATTGAACGAATATATCTTAAACAGAAAAAATAACAGCAGAACCTATAATTTAAACAAAATATTTCTAAAATTTCATGGAGAATAACCAACCCACTCGCTGTTATCGGATAAAATTTCCCCATTATCAATATCCAATTCAATTATCCACGCTCCAATATCCGGAGGAGTTTGGTTGGGGTTAGGTTTCTTATCAAGAAAAGTTCCTAAATGATAAACTAAAGTATCTCCATAAACTTTGCAATCAGATTTATGTTTATGACCAATACCAAGAATATCGGGTTTGGTTTCAAAAGTATTAAGGTATTTACGGGTTTCATACATTTTGCCATAAATAGACTTTCTGCTCGGATGAATAAGATTCAGAGTAAGTCCATCTTTCAACCCAATATATCCCATATATTTCCCCAAATAATCAATATCTGTTCTTTGGTTGCACAGTTCCTGAACCACATTTTTGCCTTTATTATTTTTAATCAGATGATTTCCTGAGATTAATTTCATATTTAGGTCTCTCTGTTTAGGAATTAATTTATTGAAATGGTTTATTTGTTCCTTAATTCCAAAACAATCAGAATGCAATTCACCTAATTGTTCAGGATAAATTCGATAACCTTCAAATAAATCACCCCCATGAAAAATCTGTTTAACGCCTCTTTCCTTAAGCAAATCAAGATAATCCAAAATATAAGCTTCATTTGTAAATTTGTTGCTGATATGCCAGTCAGAAGTTAATCCAAAAAAATCAGAGTCGGTCTGGGCCGGATAAACATAATTATCCCTATTTCCCATGAAAATATATTTATTAAAAAATAATAATTAATAATAAAAGTTTATCTTGATAATTAAGAATTTTAGTAATTCTATTTATGCCGAGATGGCGGAGCGGCCAAAGCAACAACCAAAATGACTCAAATATGCGGTCAGACGCGGCTGGCTTGAAGTCATTCCTTCTTTTAGAAAAAGAAGGTTTAACAACCCCAGGAAAACAAATTATGGGGTTATCTCAACAAGACACCAGTTTCCCGAAAGGGAACGCAGGTTCGAAGCAACCCTTTTCAATGCAATTGTTGAAAAAGGTCTGCACCCCAAAACATCCACACTCCAAACAACACATCACTCACTGCAACAAAGGATAAAATGGGGTTGCATTGAAAATCCTGCTCTCGGCGTATTATTTTAACAATTAATTCTATTTTAATTTCTTCCAAAACTAATTATATGAGACTTTTAATTGTCAGGCATGGGGAAACAGAATATAATGTAAAGAAAATATTTCAGGGAACTCTGAACGAAAAATTAAACCAAAACGGAATAGAACAAGCAGACAAACTAAGTGTCCGGCTAAAAGATGAAAAGATAGATTTAATTTTTTCAAGCACTCTAGATAGGGCAAAGAAAACCGCCGAGATAATCAATAAACATCACAACCTGAATATTCAGTTTAAGGAAGAATTAAAAGAGAAAAATTTTGGGGACCTGCAGGGAAAACAATGGGATGAATTGATAGATATTGTGAAAAAAAGCGGGGTGGAGTTTCACAAATATAAACCGCAAAATGGGGAAAGCGGGTTGGAAGCTCAGAAAAGAATTGTAAAATTTTTATATGAAATTATTGAGCAACACTCTGAGAAAACTGTTTTGTTTGTAACTCACGGGGCAGTGATTATGGAACTCTTGTTCCACCTAAGCAAATTGCCGAGAAAGGAATATAAAAAAATTCATCAGGACAACACAGCATTGAACATAATTGAAATTGACACAAACAAACACAAAGTGCATCTTATAAATTGCACAAATCATTTAGATTAAGTTACAATTTTATTTTCAGGTATTTTTATTTTCTATTTTAAGAAACTCTTACATTAAATTATGAGTGAAGATTGGTTAAAAACAAGATTAAGTCAGCCTGACGTAATCCAAAGAAAAGATGTAGATTTAAAATATGGCGGTAAATCAGAAGTTTATTTCAATGTAAAGAATATTCTTGGAAACCCCGGAATACGGAATAAATTATCAGACGAACTTCATGAACTATTTCCTGAAGATACAACATGTGTTTTTGGTGAAGGATTTGGTGGACGACCCTTGGCAGACACAATCAGTTCAAGATATTATTTGCAATACTCCTCCTGCAGAACTGAAGAAAAAGGATATGGACTTGGAAATGAACTGGAATATCATATACCAACCAAAAAAGACAGAGTTGCGATTGTTGATGATGTTCTTAGCACAGGCGGGAGTTTAGAAAATTCAATAAAAATGCTTGAACCAATTACAAATATTGCGGGATGTTATGTTGTTGTGGATAGGGAGGATGTTGAAAAAATACCAGAATACTCGGGAGATAAAATATTTGGTTACCCATTCGGTTATCTTTTCAAAAGTGGCGAATTAATTTAATACCAACAAAGCCCAATAATCTCAAACTGCCTAATCTCTTTGCAATATTCGCGGTCATCATTCACAACATTTATTTTTACCCCGTTTCTTTCATATTCCTCAAGCGCAGTTTCATACTTGGGCACAAGGCTGTTAAGAACCAAAACTTCATTTATTTTGTCTTTGTTTTTTTCAACTTCAGAACCATAGCACACTTTATCTGATTGTTTTTTTATTTCAATGAGGAATTTTTTCACGGTCTCGGCTTCTTTCCTGTCTTTGAATTTTCCTATAACCTGTTTGATGCATCCTCTTGTTAACAATTCCTTGAAACCTCTTTCTCCGCCATTGGATAAATTATCAACCAACACATCTTTATCAATTAATTTTGCAATTAAAATTTTTGGTTTTCCCGGACCCGCAAGCACAATCTCTGTGTTTTCTTTTTTCAGGGCTGAAGCGATTTCTTTGTAATATTCTGTCTCCCTTCCTTTTGAAAGAACTTTCTTTATCTCCTTTAAATTAACAAAATCATACATCCTAAAATCAGCTTCCACTTTATCAACAACGCAGGTTAAAATTTTATAATTCTCGGGTTTCGGCAGATTATTTAAAGTACTATAGATTTTTATTTTTGAATACACTTTTAAATCAAGAGAATGATATTTGTTTTTTTCTGAACCTTCAGTAATCTTTCCTGTTAATCTCACTCTATTAGTTTCCCATTTCTTTTTTTCAACTTTTATTGAAAGCAGTTGCGGTATTTTTTTGCCTTTTAATATTTCTCCGGCTTTCTTAATAACTTTTGTCCTCAAGGTTTTCTGCTCAACAACCATATTTCCAAGATTGTGGAATAAAAACCAAAGATCATTTAGACTCTCTGGAATTACGGATAAACTGTCTTTTTCCTTATTTAAGAGTCTCATAATTAAATTAATTTAATTTTTCTATGTTCTTTGGGAATTATCTATAAAAGCATTCCTGTTGCGTGTTCAGCATTGCCCACACTATTGCCAAGACCTTTAATTAACAGGTTTTTTCCGGTTTTATCTGTGAGAAATAAATCAGAGATTGTTGAAGGATATTCATTATAAATCATATTGGTTGGCAAAAGACCAAGAACCTTCCTTTTGAATGTCCATGAAGAATGGGAATAAGGATTTACTCTAAAACTTATTTTTTCATTGTCGTTTTCTCCGGATACTTCAAAAACAGGCAATTTTCCTTCAATTCTTTTTACACTCATCTTTTTAAACTTATACAATTTTTTGCTGTCAAAGAAATACAGTTGTTTTTTTATTGCCTTCCCCGCAATTCTTGGATTGAAATAAAGTATAACACCCCCATTATCAAAATGGAATGAACCCCAGTACCAAGGAACTGTGGGTGAATTTACATAGACCTTCTGAAGATAAGCAGTCCCGGTAATTTTTTCGTTTTTTATCGTGCCTGTTAAATTCATTCGAATTACTTTGAGAATTGAATAACCTTTTCCTAAACATTCAATAGAACTTGCGGTTGGTTTTAAAAATTTGTGGTCGCCTTCCCTCGTCGCAATAAATTTAAAGTCATTCCCGATTTTAACTACACTATTTGTTTTGTTTACCTGATAAGAAGTTGGAATTTTCGTGTCCGAAGTAATTTTTGTGTCTGAAACTTTTAGGTTGCATTGCTCAATAATTAAATTGTGGTTCATCTTTTTTCCGTCAAAATACCACGCCGCAACAGTGCCGTCAAACTTGGATTTATCTGTTGGTTGCCTGCAGGTAACAGTCACCCCATTGCACTCAACAATTGGGTTATTTTTGGAAGACCATAAAATCATCAACTGTCTGGGCTTTTTGCTCTTCGGGGTTTTTATATAAAACAACCAGAACCACCAGAGCCACGCCCCTTTACGCAATGGTTTATTTAGAACATTAAATATTTCTTTCTCAAAATCCTGAACTTCCGAAGATTTGGGCTTGGGTTTCATTTCTCCCCACCCGGATTTTTAGATTCCATTATAATAATCGGTTAGATTTAAAATTAAAGGATTGTTGGTTTTCTGGGTTAACAATCTACATAAAACTCAGGATGTTTTTCCTTCCTTTCTTGAGCAGAATCAACTTTTCTTTGTTCATAATTGGTTTTAAAATCTCTAACATATTTTTTATAACTCTCATTTAAACCTCTCATTTCAGAGATTCTTAATTCCAATTCTCCTTCTGAAAGTATTTTTAATCCAATATCTGTAGCAATATAATTTTTTGCCTTAATCCATAATTCGTCTGAATCTGAATTTTCTACGAATCTTAATGGAACATAAAAACCGCAAGTAGAACAACCATACCCTCCATCATTGTATTCTCCTTGATCATATTCCATCCCTGTTCCATCAATCGGACATATTACTTCTTTACGAAGTTCTTCCGGTACAATACCTACTACCATAATATAATGAGAAATTTTAAATAATTAAAAATTGGTTTTATTGATTTAATAATTTTGGGGTGCAAAGCAAATCCAATAAAAACATAATATGGACGGACTGGGATTTTCATAAATTTCCTTTTGAGAAAGAAATCTGACTTTGAACCCAGGGCCTCCCGATTGCCAACCGGACATTCTACCAATTGTTCCCCGCCCTTTTATTTCGAACACGTTTTGGCGTGTGAGTAATCACCTTTCTTTTGGGTGAACCTCAGCCTTTTCTTTGGAAAGAAAAGGGTAGGTCTGAACTATCCGCCCATAATTTAATAAAATTTAAATTTATCCTGAC
>JAUVLW010000014.1 GCA_030600555.1 Candidatus Aenigmatarchaeota archaeon | reverse complement strand
TTCTATCTGAATCTTAAGGCAAAATCCGAAAAATTTGAGTTAAGGTGTAATCAATATTAAGTCAAAGTAATGAAATAATCAAATATATAAAGATTTCTACTATCTGATGATATGGATAATCAAAAATTAGAAGAAATGAAACAACTTGGATTAATAGATAAACAAGAATCTAAAATGATTTCCATTGTTCCCAGAAATAAATCCTGGTTGGAAGTAAATGGAATTCTTCAATATGGTGAACTTCCAGTAGCACCCACAATTGCACAAAATTCTATTATAAATGGAGTAAAGATTTCTAAAGAGGAATATGAAAAACTTCTGGTTATGCCTTATCAAAAAGAGATAATTGGATTGGAAGAAATATTAAATGCTTTTGAAGATTCAAAAATGGTTGAACCAGTTAATGAATCACTAACTTATGTTATGTGTGAAGTTTATATAAGATTAAAAAAACTTTTTCCAAATCAAACAGATTCATGGAGAAAAAGAGAAACAATTTTCTATTTTGGAGGCATACCGGATTTAGCATAAATCTTTTTCCTTATTTTTCAAACCCATTTCAATACCCCGATAAAATTCCTCGGGTTTTTGCGAACCTATGAGAAGACGTTTCCCGTTTTTAAATTCCAGCTGAATCCCAATATTGCCGCTCACATTATAGGCTTTTCCTTTACGTCCATACCGAATACCCCAACCCCCGTATTCCAATATTGGGTTATAGGTTCGGATTTCATATTTTTTCAGTTTTTCAATAGCAATTCTTTTGAAGGTTAATTGAAGAGGAAAGAAACGAATATAAATCCCCTTTTTTCGCACCTCAGTTGTTAATTTTAATTTATAGAAAAATATTGGGAAAAGTATTCCAAAGATTAGCCACAATATAATCATCGCAGAGTCTGTTACAGGTTTACTTCCAATAGGATGATTGAACAGAATCTGCTGAATGGTCGAAGACCATACAATAACAGAAATAATCACTATCAAAGCCCAAACCCATGTCTGACGAAATCGTTGCTCTTCGCTAAATATACCCGTATTTTCTTTTGTCCAGCCCCATTTTTCCATAATTTTTATTGTTTGATTTTTAAGTATTAGTCTTTGATTTAGGGGTGATTTTTAAGAATTAGTCCTGAGTTTAAAATAAATTTTCCTGAGATAATTTTCAAATATTGATTAATTTTTTAAAAATCAAATTTTCGCATAAACAAATTTATTCTTCTACAGGTTTAATTTCCATAAATTTCTCAAGATTGGTTTTCTCAGGTTCCTGCCCAAAGTAATCAACAAACAATTTAGTGGTTTTCAATATCTTGGTTCTTCCCTGCCTGCTCGCGGTAATCAATCCTCTTTTTTCAAGTTCATGAGCGTATTCATAGGTTCTGTTCCCGATTGTGTTAACAAGAAGATTTTGTTTTACCGGACCTTTGAAAGCGACTATTGAAAGAGCTTTTAGCAGTCCCGGGGACAGGTCTTTGTAAGGAGCAAGTTTCTTAACATCAGGAAGAACTCCGGGATTAACAATTAATTGGTAGGCTTCATTTGCTTCAACCAGTTTTATCCCGCTCCCTTCACCGTATTTTTCCTTTAACTCAACAATAAAATTTTTAATCTCTCCTGATGAAATCTGCGTTAATTCGATTAGTTCAGCTAGTTCCATGGGTTTTGACTTCAAAAATAGGGCTGCTTCAACAATATCTTTTGACATAATATCTTACTGCAAATATAAAAGAATCAGAAAAAATACATGAATGAAATTATTATAATCAGGCTTAACAGACCTTTTAATATATGAACCACCTTGGCTGATTTTTTCTCGGGGTCAAGAAGTTCTGAAGTGTAAGGCATCCAGATAATTGCAAGTGCAAAGAACAAAATGGAATAAATGCTCAGGAAATATAAACTCCAGAACCCAAACACAATAAACATGGATATGAAAAATATCCTGATAATTCCCTGCAACCCAATAGGACCTTTCCTGTAGAAAAACATTCCCTTAGGAATATTAATCTTAAAATTCCTCAATTTTTTCTCTTTGGGTTCTTCCTCAGAATCATTATCATCTTCAGAGTCCTCGTCATCTTCTTCATCACTTTCTTCCTCAACCTCATCATCATATTCCTCTTCTTCATCCACCTCTTTTTTACTTCCATCAACTTTTTCTTTTATCTTTTTTAGTTCTTCCTTAATTTTTTCTTTTTTCAAAGAATCCTCTTTTTTGTCTGAATCTTTTTCCTTCAACTTCTTTTCCGCATCTTCATCTTTTCTCCGGTCTTTCAGAAGAATAATTTTAATTTTCTCCGGTCTTTCATTTCTTGAGAATTTTACATACCCAAGTCCTGGTTCAATTAAATTTTTTATTTTTCTTGGCTCAATATTTAATTGCCTCCCGATGAATTTTGCGTCTTTGTCCAGACTGCATTGGAAGGTTAGAATACCCCCAACATTCGCAAGAACTGTTTCATTAAAATCCGATGGTCTCTGGGACGCAAGGATAACTCCAATACCATATTTTCTTGATTCTCTAAGAAGTCGGTTAAGAGGAGAATTATCATACATAAGTCTGTGAGCCTCATCAATGACGCAGAACAATCTTAATTTCTTGACTTTTTCAAGGGAATACAAATAATAGGAAAGTTTGCTCAAAAAGAATTCCGCGATTGTTGATTTTACTGTTTCTGTTGGGAAATCCATAAGTTCAACCACAGTTGTTTCTTCAAGAATATCTTTGAAGGATATGTTGGTTTTGGATTTAAAAACATCAAGTTCAAACAAAGGTTCAATCCTGCTAATCAAAGAACCTATTGAGGTCTTGTTTTTTGTATCTTCCTGCCTGTATATATTTGCTTCAACATCAGAGAAATTTGGATAATCTGAGAACGGACCTTTTTTCTTAAGGTCGATTCCATAGTCAAGATAACTTTGCCTTATTGCGTGCCTTAAAATAGCTTCCTGTATTTCCCCGAGCTGGAATATTTTTTTTATAATATCCGATATTTCATACACAACATTTTCAGGTCTTGATTCCCCGTTAATCTCAAGAGGGTTTATGCTAACTTCCCTTAGGTTCAGAACATTCTTGGCTAAATCCGCAAATTCATTGTGGAAATCTATTATCATGCTCGGCACTTTATTGAGGTTAATCTCATGAATTATGGATTTTAGGGTTTCTGTCTTTCCTGAACCAGAGGTTCCGAGAACAACCATGTGCGAGTTCTTCTCTTTTTCAGTATTCCAGCAGAATGGTTTATCTATTACGTTTTTTCCAAGCAGAATCTTCATAATATTAGAGAAATATTATCTTTATTCTCTTTTTGCATAAGGATTCTTTCTGTTTTTATTGTAATATCCTCATTTATCCTGAAATTTATTGCGGGAATAAGCGCAATATTGTTTTCTGCGAAGTAGAGTAAATATAATATTTAATAAACACTTTTCTTTATGAAACCAGCAGTTGTTATAATTGATATGCAGAATGATTTTTTTCAGGAAGATCCTTTAAAAAGTGTTAAACCTTCACTTACCGAAAAAATAAATGAGTTGACTGATTTTGCAAGGCTCAAAGAAATTCCTATTATCTGGGTACGTCAGGAATATAATCCTGATTTATCAGATGCTAATTTGCATGCCAAAAAAACAAACAGAAGAATAACAATTAGAGGAACCTCCGGCGTAGAAATACTAAGTGAATTGAAGAGAGATGATAAGGAATTGGTGATTATTAAAAAAAGATATAGCGCATTTTTCAGAACAGATTTTGATGAAATAATTCAGAAATTGGGGTTAGACACATTAATTCTTGCGGGTATAAATACGCATGCCTGTGTTAGAACCACTGCAATTGATGCTTTTCAGAGAGATATAGAAGTGATAATTGCAAAGGAATGCATTGGTTCTTGGAATCAGGAGCATCATGACATATCTCTGGATTACTTCGAAAAAAGTATGAGTATTAGGTTATTATCCAACAAACAATTAAAAGAAATTCTTTGATATTCAGTTAATTAAGAGATAATTTGTATTTTGGTAATTATTTTTACATTTATTTTGCCATGATATTAAAATTTATTTTATACGTTTATGGAAGAAGAAAAAGGTTATATTATTGTTACACCTGGCACTTTATTAGCCACCTCCCCAAAAACCGGGAATGGCACTTATATTTCAGAGAATAAGACATATTCCAAATATCTTGGAATTTTAAAAAAGTCAGAGGCTCATATAAATGTGCTCCCGTTCAAATACAGCTACAGACCAATGGTAGGGGACAGGATAATCGGCAGAGTTAAGGACTTTAATTACCCTTTTTTCATTGTTAATATGACTTCGCCAGCTCCTTCTTTTTTATACCTCAGCGATGTATCTTCAAGGTTTATGGAGCAGGAGGAATTAATGCAGCAATACAAACCAGGAACCTGGATTTACGCAGAAATCGCAGAAATTTCAGACAGAATAAAATTATCAATGAAAATTAATGAAGCCAAAAAACTGGAAGGAGGAAGGATGGCAAGCGTATCCCCTTCAAAAGTTCCAAGAATTATAGGAAAAAGCGCAAGCATGATTAAAATGATGCAGGAAAAAACAAAAACCCACATTTTGGTTGGGCAGAACGGAGTTGTATGGATAAAAGGAGATAATGCCGGGATTGTGGTAAAAGCAATTGAGAAAATAGGCAGGGAAGCTCATATATCTGGTTTAACTGATAGGATTAGTAAATATATAGATGGTGAATTAAAAAATGGAAAATAAATTAATAAAAGATGGGGTAAGATTGGATGGAAGAAAACTTGATGAGTTGAGAGAACTAAAAGCAGAATTAAATGTAAGCAAAAGCACAGAGGGTTCCGCAATGTTCAGCATCGGAGATACCATCGCAGTAGCAACAGTTTACGGTCCAATGGAAGTATATCCAAGATTCCTTGAAAATTCTGAGAAAGCTGTGATTGAAGTAAATTACACAATGTTGCCTTTTTCAACTGATGACCGAAACAGACCGGGATTCTCAAGAAGAAGCGTTGAGATTTCTGCTGTGATTAAAAGAGTTCTTGAAAGAGTAATTATACTTGAAGACCTGCCAAAAACAAAAATAATCATAAACATAGAAATTCTTGGAGCTGATGCAAGCACAAGATGCGCAGCAATAAACGCGGCATCAATGGCTTTGGTTCTTGCGGGAATTCCAATGAGAGATATGGTGTCAAGTTGTTCTGCGGGAAAAGTGGAAGACACATTAATATTGGATGTTGCGGGAAAGGAAGATACAGAAGGCGACATTGATATACCAATTGCTTACTTCCCTCTCAAAGACGAAATACTTTTGTTGCAGATGGACGGTATTATGACAAAAGAAGAACTTGATAAATTGATGGAGATGGTTAAAGGAGGATGCAAAAAGATTTATGATTTCCAGAAAGAAACACTTTTAAACATTGAGAAAGATTTAGAAACTAAATAAATTAATTATAATTATGTTCCCGAATATAAACCCAAAACAAATGGAGAAAATGGCAAAGCAAATGGGTATGCAGATGGATAATCTTGATGCTATTGAAGTAATTATTAAAACCCCTGAAAAAGATATTATCATAAAAAATCCGCAGGTAACAAGAATAAAAATGCAGGGACAGGAAACTTTTCAGGTTGCGGGGACAGTTGTGGAGCAGGAAACAATCAACACAGAAGATGTTGAACTGATAGTGCAGAAAACAGGAATCTCAAAAGAAGAAGCGGAAAAATTAATGGAAGAAACAGGAGATGTTATTTTAGCGATTAAAAAAGCTCAAGAATGATATTATTAATTTTCGGACCTCCTGGTTCTGGGAAAGGAACTCAGATAACTGAACTTGCGGAAAAATTTGAATTAACCCCAATCCCCTCGCCCGGCGATTTATTCAGAAAAATCAATGACGATGAAATAAAAAAATACACTTCAACCGGAAAATTAGTTCCTGATGAACTTGTTGCAAAGTTGATATTTGGGGAAATCGGAGATAAGGATAATTTTATTCTTGACGGATACCCAAGAAATTTAAATCAGGCAGAGACTTTGGAAAACTTTCTGAAAGAGAAAAACAAAAGACTTGACTATGTGGTTTATTTGAAAGTGAGCGAAGAAGAAATTGTGGCTCGAATTTCAAACCGGAGAGTGTGCTCAAAGTGCGGGAGAAATTATAATTTAATCACCAACCCCCCAATAGATAATAAATGCGGATGCGGGGGCGAACTAACTTTAAGAGAAGATGACAAGGAAGATGTTATCAGGACAAGGTTAACTGTGTTCAATGAGCAGACACAACCATTGCTTGAGTTCTACAAAGACAGATTAATCACTGTGGATGGGGAACAGAATATACAAAATGTGTTTGAGAATATTTGCAAAGAACTGGAAAAATAAAATATTTAATCTAAGTTTATGTTAAATTATTTCTTGTTTTCAGCTTCTTTAATCTCTTTTTTCACAAGGTATTTTAATTTCTGGACTCTTAATAATTTATTGCATTCTTCGCAATTCACTGAGAAAGGTTTCTTCCATGTTTTTGTTGTGTATCCGTGATGTCCACAGTAAGGGCAGAGGTATTCAGCATGAGCCACTCCTTTAATTGCAAGCACTCTTATTTTACCTGTTTTATCAAGAGCTCTCTGGGTGTGATATTCTGCGTCTCCGGGTTGGATATTATTTTTTTCAATAAATTCCTGAATTTTCGTTAATTTCATAATCTTAATATAAAAATAAAAATAAGGCATGTCTGATATATGAATTTTTTGGGTAAATAGTGAATGGAAAAATATAAGGGTTTTCCTTTGGACAATTATTCTTTTTTCAGCGGTTTGGAAGGAGATACTTTTAAGCCATTAGATTTAACTTATTATTCGCCTGCAAAATCAGCGGTTTTAGATAATTTAAAAAATGATAAGTTCAACCCAAATAATTTGGATCTGGGGGAGCAAGAGGTTTATGGAGAGGTTCTTGGAATGGTTTATGATTTAATGCACCATACTCCGGACATGAAAATTATTACCGGTAGGTTGTGGGATGAAAGACAGTTGGATTTTTTCAGGGACAGGCTTAATGAGGGAGTTGATTTTACCAGCAGTGAATTAAAAGATGGCAGGTATAGAATATCAATTAATAATCCTTTTATAACTCATTTTTGCAGAAATGAACTGCCCGCAATAGGACCTTCTTTGGAAGATAGTATTCTAAAAGGCGTGTTAACTGATGCGGCTCTTAGGACAGTAACAAAAAACGGAAGAAAAATAATTCATGTAAATAAAAATCCAATAACCACTGGAGAACTGAAACATTTTTCGGATTTGAAAAAATTAAATTATTCCCCTTTAGATTATCCTGTGGTTGCGGGATCCAATATCCATGATTGTTATTCTCTTTGGTTTTATGCTCCCAAAGAAGTTGAAGATTATCTGATAGATGATTTTGAATTAAATGATAAGGTGGAAAAACTTCTGGATTACAATACTGAAGAAGGAGCTTGGATGGTTCTTTATGAACAGGCTTTGTTGAGGAGAAAGAAAAATTATGATTTTATGAAGCATACGGGGAAACTTGAGGTAAATGGCACCAGAGAGAAACAGAATGAATTTAAAAGAGTTAAAACACAACTTAGAAAAGCAGGGGATTTATTGGTAAAGGGAAAACTTGATGAAATAGATTATAAAAAGTTGAAAGAATATCACGCAAAAATTTACGGAGAATTATATGGTAAAAATAAAAATTAAATAAGTGGAAATAGTGGAAGTGATAAAAGGAGATGGAAGAATTTTAGAGGTAATCAAATATGATCTTGGAGATAAACATTAGAACTCATTAAATGTCGTTTGATTATACACACCACCACCTGAACCCTTGAGCCATATAGCAGCTTGAAATACCACAGGAGAAATTTCATATTCTTTTGCCATACTCGAGATTATTTTTTCATATTTAAGATATTCTTTTTTCGTAATTCCGCCAATGGTTTTGTAATCTGGTATTTTAACTTCATGATTATAATCTTCCAGAAATCTTAACACCCATATATCTACAGGAACCAGATAATCATACCCGCAACTTTGCAGAAGACCTGAACCGCATTTATAACCAAGTCCGGGAGCTTTTTTGACAAGTTCTTCCCTAAATTCAAATCCATATTGTTTACCCTTGCAAGCATCTTCCAGTATTCTTTCCGGCAACTCAGATTCCAGATAAAATTCAGAAAATCCCAATATGGATTTTTCTTTCGTGTTTGGAAATCTTGCCTTTTTTATTATATTGCTAACCTTTTGTTTATTGTTTAAAATATCCTCAGGTGTATTAAATCTCAAAGTAAGATCATTATATATATTTACTTGTTTTTTGTGATTTTCTGAGCTGGAAAGAATCCAGTATAATCCTTTTGTGAATAATGCTTTTTCTGTTAAAGGGTCTATTGATTCCTGATTAATTACCCATTCAGCGTTTTTAAAATCTTTTTCAGTGAAATAATGAGCCATAACTCAGTAATAATTAAAATATTAATTTAACGGTTTAATGGACCAGACAAGATTTTCAGAACCCCCTAATTACTTCTTTTGGGGTGTTGACCTCCCTAATTTGCAAAGCAAATTGGGGCACCGTTTGAAGAACGAGTGTTTTAAAGGGTTCATTTGAACTTGCGATCTCCACGTTATCAGCGTGGCGCTTTAACCAGGCTAAGCTACTGGTCCATAATTTTTATTTAATTTTAATTAGAATATCTTTTTCTGGGTTAATGGCAAATAAAGGGTTCCAGCGGACCTGGCAGGATTTGAACCTGCGACCTTCACCTGACCCTTTTCTTGTTTCACTTTAAGAGAATTACCAGAAAATAGGAGGGTGTCGCTCTATCCGGGCTGAGCTACAGGTCCATATTATAATTCTCCAAAAATCATTAAATCTTATCTTTTACATGAAGTGCTCTTAATACATCTTCATTGATTTCCACACCTTCATCTACTAGCTTGTATCCCAAATCAGTAAGAATTGTGGAAAGAAGAAAGCAGGAATCTGTATAAAAATTAGGGGTATCTAATTTGAGTGTTTTAACATCTTCCATACAACCTTTTTCTGTAACTAAAAAACATTCAGCGCCAACTTTATGAGCATCTTCCACATATTTTTCTATTTTACCGGTTCCTGATTTGGAAACACAAAGAAGTATGGAATTTTCATCCATGTTGGGTGTGCAGCTTTCTCCAATAACATAATTTTTGTTTGCTCCAATCCGCAGAACTGCATTAGGATCAATACCAAGTCTGTTCATTGTAAGTGGTCTTACATGCCCCAGTCGGATATTGCTCATTTTTATTATATCATTATTAACTGACCGTCCACATGAAAAAACGCTTGTAACAGGGTTAATCAAATTTTCCAGAAGGTTTTTATATTCTTCAGTTCCCTGCAACTCGCCGATTTTATATTGAGTTGTATTTATTTCATCAATGGTTTTTTTGTAATATTCATAAAATTCATTTGGTTCAATCCCTTGAAAAATTCCTCTTGAGATTACACTGGTTAATTCGGTTATTGCGAGTTCCAATTCATCTTCAAGTAAACCTTCTTGGATGTAATCTGAATTTTTATAGTTGTTTGATTTTCTGCCTTTAAGCTCAAGCATATTCCCATCCTGTTCTTGCACTATATTTCCCATGGGTGAGTCGGGATAAGAAGTTATCAAATTAAGCAGAATATCTGTTTTATTATTTCCGGCTAATTCTATTAAATTGCGATATGGGTCATCTGATTTCCCGGTTCCTGAAGCGCACAGATAATTGCATTTTTTGCAAACTTTTCCCATATTATCAAAAATTTCCGTGATAGTTCTGCCTGGGGAGTGACTATCGCCGGCGCAGTAAATCATATATTTTTCTACCATAGGAGATAAATCATGGGTTCCTATTTTTAAACCTTCAAGTGACCTTCCGCCAACCTGACCATCCATATATATTGCGCAAGAATTGTTGTTAGCGTATAATGATTCATACATATCTGTTAGTTCTGCTGGATTTATTCTGTTGAGATTATTGTAGATATCATCTATGAAATTCATAATTACTATTTAAAAATACTAATACAAAAACTGATTAGGCTGTAATCCTGGATTAAATTCACCGCACATATTTCTAAGCATCATTTCTCTTATTTCTTCTTTATTTTGCGTATGTCCGAGAACCCACATTAATTTGGTGTATGCGGTTTCTGTGAGCATATCTTCTAAATATATAACCCCTGAATTAGACAGTCTCCTGAGATTGGAATAAACATAAGGATTTACTTTTCCATAAATTGTTTGCGTTGTCATACACACTGCAATACCTTCTTTTATTGCTCTTTTGATTTTTGGAAATAAATACTCAGCAACATGACCCAGACCAGTTCCTTCCAGAATAATTCCTTTATAACCTTTGTCTATATAAATATCCAAAAGTTCAGGATCGAAACCCGGATAAAATTTTATTATTGCAACTTTCTCTTCAATTTTATCATCAAGATAACAGTCTTCTTTTAAGTCTTCCTTTTTTGTATATTCACCCAGAAATTTTACTTTTCCGTCAGTCCATACCTTTCCTATTGGAAGGCAGTTGATTGGTCTGAAAGAATCTCTCTGACTTGAATGCATCTTCCTTACTTTTGTTCCTGGGTTTATCAAACAATAATCATCGCTCAGGGTTCCATGTCCAACAGCAACAACTCCGGCAATGTTTTTTGTTGCGGTTATCGCGGAGCAGATTAAATTCATTGATGCATCTGAGGAACCCCGGTCAGAACTCTTTTGCGCGAAAGTCACTACAACCGGTTTGTTTAAATTTCTTAACATAAAGGAGAGCATTGATGAAGTATAGCTTAGTGTATCAGTTCCATGAGTTATCACAACACCTTCGCTTTCTTTTAATTCTTTGAAAACTGAATTGGCTAATTTTTTCCAGTGTTTGGGAATCATATTCTCGCTCATTTCTTCAAGAACTTTTTTTGTTTTGATGTTTGCGAAATTAACCAATTCAGGAACCGAAGAAACCAGTTGCGAAGCGGAGTAAGAAGCTGAGATAGCTCCGGTGGAATAATCAATTGAAGAAGCTATAGTCCCACCCGCAGATAAAATTGAAACCAAGGGTTTTGTTTTATCAAAATTTAATTTAAATTCAACAGGATTGTGTTTTCCTGTTTTTCCAACCTTGATTTTTTTTATTTTTGTGTTTTTATCAAGGATAATTCCAATGTTGTACCCGGATTTTAATTTTAGGGTTAATGATTTTGAATCAATTTGTATAATAGTTCCTTCCCACAGAGTTTTATTTCTCTCAACTTCAACATAATCTCCGATTTTTACGGTTTTATTATCCATAATTATAGATTATCTGATAAATAATACGCTTGTTATTATATATATAATAACTAAGTAAATTATGAAAATGAAGGGTATAGAACTGCCAGTAAATTCAGTAATTGTAATAGCCTTAGCAATAATGGTATTATTGATGATTGCGGCTTTCCTAATGGGAGGTCTTGGACCTATGGGTTCTACAGATGTTGAAAGCGCATGGAGTAGCGGTTGTAAAGTATTAACTTCAACTTATAATTGCGACAGTACCAAAGTAAAAACTATCGATAGTGGAGTAGATGTTACTGGAGATGGTGTAAGTGATACTTTATTTCAGGTATGCCAGAAAAAATATGGAGAAACCTCAACAGGAGAAGATATAACAGAGAATTTTTGCAGAAACAAATGTTGCACCACAATAATTTCAACAGAATTGGACTGTGTTCAGGACATAGATTGCAATTCTGCAGTTGGAGGTCTTGGTTGGACTTGTGATACTGGAACAAGCAAATGCGTAAAATAAATTTATTTTTATTTTCTAAAACTTTTTTTAATTTAGATAGCTAATAGTAATTTTATAAAATATTACAAATAAAAATAAAATAAACAAAAGAACTATCTCTTTTTCTTTCTTACAACCTTTTTCTTAACAACTTTTTTCTTTGCAGGTTTCTTCTTGACAACTTTCTTTTTCACAACTTTTGGTTTTACGCTGCCGAACAATTTTGTTAATTCAGCAAGTGAAAGTTTGTCTGCAATTTTTGTTTTGTTCCAGTTCAACGGCACTTTTTTTATTATTTTTTTTACCGCAGTTACTAATTTAGCTCTTGTCAACGCTTCAATCATTTTAGTTTTATTAACCATAAACTAATTAACTTTGTAGTATATATAAGTTTTTTTATCAACTTTCATTATCAATTGATTAATAAAAGCGTTGATTCTAAAATATTTTTGTTGGTTGCAAGGGTTTGAGTATAACCATTGCGTTGGTTGAAATAAATTTAATCAATCCTTGTACGGAATGTCTAAACTCATTGGCGCGTTGATAATTGTTTATTGCAAATTATTTTTGCTATTGATTTTTAAGTTGATGGTTGAATTGGAATATTAATGGTTGTTTAGGATATTGTTTTCTTTGCATCCTGAGTTATTTTTGATTTTATATGGAAGGTCATATTCAAATCAAAAACATGACTTCAAAGGGGTATTCTTTTATATATAAAGTGATAATTATGGCCATTCAGGATATTGTTTGCAGTTTGTTTAAATTAGGTGCAAGTTGTTCAGGTATGCCTTTGGACGAATTATTAGTAGAATTTTTGCTTATTCCCAGTGTTGTTATGATTATCTTTTTATATGTTTCTGTGAATATGTTCCTTCGCGGCGAACACCCAAAAATAAAACCTTTGCTTGCAATTACTTTTTATATAACTATCATATATAGCGGGTTTTATGGAACTTTCGCAATGTTTATATCTTCATTTTTACCTTTGTTTATTGTAGGCACTTTTATATTGTTTGTTGCCACCAGATTCATCTCTCCGACACAAATGAAGGATTTAGGCGGTGTTGCATCAAAAGCCAGTGAATTTATATATGACAGGGCAACAATCAAAGAAAGAATTTTATCCAAGTATTCGGAATTGAGGGATTTAGAAGACAAAATGGAGAAATTATTTGATGTAAAAAGTGAGGCTACAGAGAATTTATCCAAAGAAGGCAAAGTTCTTCTTATGTTGGGTCATGAGGTGAGAGTGGAGTTGGAAAACTTGATGCGCAGATATTTCAAAGTAGGTGGAAACAAAAGAGATCCTGAAGTGCATGAAGCTTGGGATTATTTAACACAAACTAAAAAACTGGGATCCAAAGAAAAGAAGGTAAGTAAAAAGAAGTAATAATCAATTTTTGAAGATATATTTCAATTAATTATTTTTGAAATATTTAGTAGAAAATTCTGGTGCTATAAGGAGTTTATTTGTTCTATTGAGGTAATTTACAGATACTTCAGAATTTCCCGATAAATTTTCCCATCTTGCTTTATTATACTCAGATTTCGCAGTGCAAAAATTAAATATCTTTCCATCTAATTCTTTATTAAGTTTAGATTCATATTTTTTTTTGAATCCTTCAATAAAATTAGTAAATTTTTTATAACCTTTTTCAATATCTATCAACCAGCCATAAGAATTTGAAATTAATGCGCCACAATCTTTATATATGGAGTCATAAGTGCTGGCATTAAAATCAATGCCATATATATTACCTTTTTCTGTGTAGAAAAAATGTATGGGGCTTGGGTCTCCATGGAGATTTGCTTCAATAGAATTAAATTCGTGTTCTCCCATAGTCTCAACAGAATCTTTTATATTTATATATAAATCATTTGAGAGATTATCAAAAATTTTCTTGTCAGAATTTAGTTTTTCTGAGAATTCTTTATATATATTTGTCTGATTTACAAGCATATTTTTTTCACTTTGATTAAATCCATGCAATTTAAATAACCAGTCAGCCACTCTGTTACCAAGGTAAGATGCGGATTCGGGTCTTTTTTGAATGTTTGTTAAAATATCATTTTCGTAGATTCTTTCTTCCAAAAGTATGGAATTTTTTTGATTATAATTTATTAGTTCTGGTATCCTTTCTGAACCTTGGTAAAATCCAGCTTTCTGAAATTTATTAAATGCTTCAATTTCGTTTTTTAACAATTTATCTCTATCTCTTTTTAATTCAGGATTATCTGTAGATTTCATTTTCTTTACTGCAACGCCTTTATATTCAGGATTAGTTACATCAAATAGATATATTTCTGCATCAAAAGTGATTATAGAGTTAGGTGTGTTGGTTACAGTGATACAAGCAGAGTCTAATATTTCTAAGACTTCAGTGGGTATTTTGGAAAGATTTACAACCATTTTAAGAGAAATTTTTAACGGATATACCTTCATATTTATTTTGAAAATATAATTTTTCGTATAAGTCTTTCCATTGAGGTCCTATTTTATCTAAAGTGTAATGTTTTTCGATATATTTAGAAGCTGTGCGTGCTCTTTTATTTTCATAATCAGGATTATCTATTACATAATTTATCCCATTTTTAATTGCGTTTTTGTCTTTTGGTGTTATGCCTACCGCAAGTCCTTTATCTATAAGAATTTCTTTTGGACCATCAATGTCAGAAATTATTAATGGGGTTTCCATAGAGAGAGCTTCTAAACCAACAATACTAAAACTCTCATGATGCGTTGGCACTACTATAGCATCCATAGCTTTGTACCAGGAAGCCAGTTCTTTTTTATTTAATTGCCCTGTAAACATATATTGGTATTCATGTCCTTTTAGAATTTTATTAATTTCATTCATTGAATCTTCATAATAGGGTCCTATATAATAAAGTTTTATATTTTCTCCAGTTTCTGTAAGTTCTTTAAAAGCATTGGCTAATTCAAACACACCTTTATCTTTTGTTATTCTGCCAACATATGCTATTAAGGTTTCTCCATTTGGAGCATATCTTTTTTTAATCTCTTCGGATTTATTTTTGACCTCTCGGTTTTTCTTAAAATCTGTAAAATTGGTGCAATTAGGAATCACAGTAATTTTATCGCTGTATTCCGGGTAACAGTCTTCAACTAAATTGTTTATATAATTGGAAGGTGTTGTGATAACCTGTGATTGCTCCATCATATCAGCTTGTTTTTTGGCAATTGGTTGTTCTTTTAAATATGAATAGGGTTTGTCAGAAAAATTATTTAGTTCGCGGATAACAAGAGAATGCGCTGTATAAATTAGAGGTTTGTTTAAATTAGAATTGAGGGTGTTTATTTTATCACCCGTGCAATGGGCATGAATTAAATCATAATTTTGCAGTGAAGGTGAATTAAGAATATTTATATCCCTCTTTTTACCATATAAATCATAAACTGCTTTTTCTGATTCTGTAACTGAATTGCTTCCGGCTATTTTATCTGCATGCACATTTCCATTAAGGTTTATATATTCTCTTATTTCTTCAGCTATATCATCTGCTCCGCCAAAAGGTGGGTCATACCATTCTTCAAATAATAGACTTATCATATTTAATTAATTACAAATCAACTAAACATTTGGAATTGGTTTTGCTCTGAAACCTGGATTGCCGGGATAACCTGAGTAAATATTTGTAGTTGGTCTAAAACTGCCATATAAAAGATTGTAAATGTCAGGTGAATCAAATAAACTCTTAACATAGTTTCTTGCTGCCTGATAACCTTGTATTACCTTACTTAAATCCAGTCCCATACTTTTTTCTATCCTTTCACAAAATAAAATTTTATAATTTGTTGCAACATCAGCAGCTCTTGACCATTGATCAAATAATTGCATTTGCATCAGGTTAAAGTCATTATATGAGGTTGATGTTCCGTTGAATGGTGTTGTCTGATTTCCTGTTGGAGTTCCATTAGAGGAACCCATAGAAAAATCAATACTGCCTTGATAAACATCCCACATATTTCTTTCATTAATGCCGGAAGTAATATCATCTTTTAATTTTTCATTTTCATGTTGCAATACATTCATTTTGTTTTTAGAATCTGCAAGTGAATTTTCTGTATTTATCCTATAAGCTTCATAATCTAAATTTAAATCATCATGTCGTAAATTTAAATCATCATATCGTTTTGTTATAGCTTGCATATCTTCTCTTAACTGGTTAGTTCCAAGCAAATTTCCAAACCAACTCATCCTCCGCACCCTGTTTTGTTATATAATCCTTTATATCCATATTTGGTGTTATAATCATCCAATGGATTTTCTTTGCTCTTTTGTGTTTGTCCACTATATTTTTTATCAGGACTTGCGCAATATTCTCTTAATTCATTTTTCATTTTTTTGGATAGTCCCTGATAATCAATTGTAGCCCCAAGAATATCATTAACCATGTAAGGGAAATGTTCTTCAAAGCATCTCTGTTGTTCTCTTACATATTTTTCTTCTCCAGTAGGTTCTCTTCCTTCAGGGGTTCCGTTTCCTCCATCTCCACCACCTTCACTTCCGCCAAGAAGCATAGCAAGCAGTAGGGAAGGTAACATTGCTTCCATAGTATTATACTGTCTTTCCCAGCTTGCAAGTTTTCCCATAGCACTAAGATTATCAACATCTAATGTAAGTTCATTAAGATAAGTTCCCATAGCAGAAAGAGGAACACCAAAAGTGTATTGAGCTCCTTCAAAAGGAGTTGTAGTATTATTAAGTTCTGAAAGAATTGGTTTTCTTTCTGTCTCTACTTCTCCTTTTTCATTTTCACTCACAACCGAGGTTCCAAACAAAGCATCTAAAAATGGCTGATGGTCAACACCAATCTCATTAAGTTCATTTAATTTCTCTTGATTAATTCTTGTAAAACCCATACCTTCTTTTGGCATGAGTCCTAAAGTCCCTAAAGTCCCCGCCAAATTATTTGCTTCCATATTTAATCACCACTAATATATAATAACAAAAGAGTATATATAGTTTTCGGTTATGGAATATATATTTTCTATGATATAATAGTCGCTTTATTTGCAGTTATTTGGCTGGTATTGGGGGAATTTTAGGGGTTTGATTAAATTTTTGTCATCTCTTAAAATAAGGAATATTCATTCCTTGAGAATAATCACAATTATAACAATCTTGATGGAAAAATTTATAAGGTTTACCTCGGTTCAAGTCTTCATCCATATAAACAATCAAAGTATTTTTCCCGCAACTTGGACATTCACCAATACTCATTGCCATACAACAAACTATTATAAAATAATTTATACCCTTCAATAGTAAATATTTCCTCTAAAAATCAGCATCTCTTTTATACCT
The DNA here is from genome assembly GCA_030600555.1 of Candidatus Aenigmatarchaeota archaeon. Classification (GTDB taxonomy): domain Archaea; phylum Aenigmatarchaeota; class Aenigmatarchaeia; order QMZS01; family QMZS01; genus QMZS01. The sequence continues at coordinate 3,681 of JAUVLW010000014.1, read as the reverse complement.
CAAAAACAATTGCTCATACTTGCAATTCAAACATTTCATGCAAACTGATTTATATCCTTCCTCTAAATCCTTTTTTCTTATTGTTTCATATATAATCAGATAATCTTCCCCGCATTTCGGACAAAAACCATACTTAGTCATAAAGTTAATATCCCTAATTGTTTTTAAAAGAATCCTTCCAATCAATTACCTCTATGATATAAAAATTATTTTCTTTTGACTTAAAACTTCATTCGTTGCCTGCAACGATGCACCATTTTCCTTTGGAAAACGAGTGTTCTTTTTTAAAAAGAAAAGTCTTATATGGATGAAAAACTTGAGATTCTGAGAAAGACCGCAAAATTCCTTAAGGTAACCCCGGAACAGTTGCCAAACACTTTAAGCAGATTTAAAAAAGAAATTGAAAAAGATTAGTATCTTTCAAACCCCAATAACATAAATTCGTTTATTTGACGAATCTGTTTGATTAAATATAAATTATTTTATTCCTTGATAATATATGGTTAATAATAATTCAATTCCTGAAGTAGTAAAAACAGCATGTGAAGTGCTGGAGAAAGATCCAACTTTGGGAAGATTTACTGATTCTTTGTATGAATTGCATCCTGAGTATGCAGGTCTTATTGATGAATCATTAACCAAAGGCAATAAAAGATTACTCGCATGGTATAACAAAGAAATGGAAACAAAAACATTCCCTTATTTATTAGATTATACTCCAATAAGCCGTGCCAGAGAAACTTTAGAAAAACTTGAAGGAGACCCGGAATATGGTGAACTTTTGAATAACACAGAGAGTACAATAAAAAATTATCATGGAAAATGGGTGGAGGTCAGTATAAATAATTTAAGAGAATATGCCGAAAAGGATTTTAGTACTGCAGATTCATGTTTTGAAGATCACTGTGACTCGCGTGGTCGTTCTTGGTATAAAGACCTTAGAGAACTACCTGTAGATTTAGATTATATCAAAAAAGGTCTCGAAGAAATTAAAGACCAGCCCGATTATAATAAATTAAAAACAGACTTGCGTGAAACCATAGAAGATGCTATTCTGAAGAGAATGGATTTTATAGATGTGAGTATGAAGGGTGATAAAGAAGAAGCGTTGCGGATTGTAGAGGAACTCGGGCAACACTCAAAATATTTTCAGGAAAAAGATAAGTTGTTTAAGAAAATAGAAGAAAATGATGTAAATCAATTAAGACGGAGAATAATAAGGACAGGCGAAGGAGTGCATAGATTATCAACAAATTATCTTGAGAGTGCTCATTTAAAGGAGACTTATAAATTATTAAAAACTCTTGAAAATCACCCGGAATATGGTAAATTAGAAACGGATTTATCTAATGCAATAAAAGAAGGCCATGGATTATTTTGGGAAGAAGAATTAAGACAACAATCAGATCCAGAATGTCATACTGTTTGGTCTTTTGATAGACCTATTTAATTATACCTCTCATTATCCTATATTTCTTCAAAATAATTTCTTTCACTTTAAATTCCCTTCCAATTAATTATTTGGTGGAATGAATATAGGGGGCAAAAGTATCTTGAAGTTTATTCCATCTATTTGTCATTTGTTCTGATAGAGATTTGTCAGTAAACTGAGCATAAGTATCACACTCAACAAATAAATCAATTGACAAGGGAATTGGTTCTTGATAAAATGGATCCGCAGTGTTTTCAGGCAACCAACATAAATTTTCATCTTCTTCAATAGTAGCCACATGATTTCCATTAAGATGCAACTTGGTTATCCCTTGCGGTCTTCTGTTTAGAAATCTATAATCAAAGTCGGATATACTATAATAACATTTTTTATCATTAATACTTTTTAAAAGAGCGCAAAGAGATTCAGTTTCACCAATGGAATGATTTCCTGCTAAAAATTCCTGAGCTGCAGTATTTCCATATTCGGTATATATACTTTCTAGCGGAAGCCTTATTTTAATCTTTTCAATTCTTCTTTGTTCAGCATTATCTATAAAATTTTTGTAAGAATAACCCAAACATTTATTTAGTTTGCCTCATACGAAAGTTGCCTGATTAATACCAATTATATCTTCAGATTTAATCCCTTCATCTTCATCATACCCACCTCTAACATCGGTTATTTTTGTAGGGTTTATATATGTACCTCTGTCTGTGGGATATACCAAGATAACCCTCCGATCTTTTTTTACTGCTTGTTCCAATTCCAGAGCAATTCCTTCTTTAGCAACCATATTAGAATCGCAATCATTAGCAGTCCCAGGGTGAATCAGATATAATAATTCAGAATTATCAGAATATCCTCTACAGGACTCTTCAATTTCTTTTATCTCCTTTTCCCAAGGTTGTTTAACTCTAGGTGGTTTCAATCTAACCCTCACCATAATAATTGTTAATTTAAACTTTTATATTTAAGTTACTAAACAGTAATAATTTAATTTTACCTGAAACGCTTCTTAACTTCAATTAATTTTTTTCTTAACAGGATATAAACAAACAACTTTTAATGATACATCTCATGACCTTTCATTATCCTATATTTCTTCAAAATAATTTCTTTCACTTTAAATTCCCTTCCAATTAATTTAGTTAAGTTTGGTTTGCTTTTCCCGTCAAGGAATGAATTAACCGAAAACCCAACTGTGCTTTCAACATTAATTATAAATTTCTTCCCCTCAACTTTCACCCCAAGTCTTCGGATATAAGGGTTTCTGGTTTTCTGTTTCAGAAACTGCAGCACTCTTCGATTTTTCAAATTAATTAATTTTTTCTTAATTTCTTTAATCTCATCATCTTTAAATTTCTTCCTGAACTCAATTGTTAGCCTGTAGGATGCGGTTATCTTTTCATTTTTAAGTTCATCAAGAGAATCCCTGTCTGAATAATTCAACCCGGAAACAGCCAATGATTTTAGTTTGTTTATCTCACCCCGCATTTTTGTCAGCGCAGGTTTTCTTATCTTTGGATTCTTAAGCATCATTACAAAAGGTCTGTAGCAACTTGTTATAACATTTTGCTCAAGCCGACCAATTGAATAAAATATTGCTTCGGTGGATTTAGTGTGTTTAAGCAAAGTGTTTTCAATTGAGAGTTGCACTTTCCCCTTCGTGGTTTTTTTCTTATAACTTCCCTGAATATAGAGCGGAGAAATCTGAAGATTTATTTTGTTGTTCTCAAGGTCAACGACTGCCATAATGTCCGGGTTTTCAAATCTCATTCTGTGGTTGATTTCTTTTCTCACGCTGATTCCAAGAGCCCGGTTAAAGTCTGATTTTATTGCTTCGCACAGATCCACTCCGTTTTCTTCCCAGAAATCTTCTTCTTTTGAAGCCAATTCCGGTGGAATTTTTGAGCCTATCAAAAAAGTTTCATACTCGTATTTATCAAGTTCTTTTTTAACTTCCTGAACATAGAAATCTATTTTGGAAAATATATTGTTGCAGAGGCAGCAGTTCTCATTTTTCTTAAATTCTATTTCCTCCCCAGCATAGGTTGAATTGATAATAGCGTAATTTCTAAGTATTTTCCCTTTCTCTTTGTTGGGGATTTTCGGGTTTAATTCGTGAAACTGCCTCCCAAGACAGTCATCGCAAATATCATATTTTTTAAGAATCTCAACAACCCTTTCCATTAACTCCATAACTTACATTGAAAAGAATAATTTTCATAAGAACCCTAATTTTTCTA
>JAUVLW010000004.1 GCA_030600555.1 Candidatus Aenigmatarchaeota archaeon | reverse complement strand
AGTGAGATCGTTTCTGATGGAGAAAATGTTGTTGTGGGAGGAAGTGGGTTTGGGGTAAATCCCTTAACGCATGAATGGTTAGGTGACCATATAGATAATGCTATAAATGGAGATACTTTTTCAAAGACTGACTGGTTTATTGTTGGTGATAGCGTGAGCGAGCCAAAGTACACAGACGTTGAAAAGCACACAGGTCAATCTGTTATCAATGAGTTTAATGAAGATATTTGGGCTGGCTCTTTCGCCTACAATCCTTCAGGTACACTTACAAATGTATATGTGTCATTCTGGTTTTACTTAGATCTTGGTGTAGGGACATATAATTACGCTCAGTATAAAGGTTGGAGAATTTCAGAGGACACGTCTGGCAACGTTGGTAGCTATGGTTGGAGACATTGCAATCGCTGGGACTCTACGACCGATGCATGGAAGAATATGCAAGTTTCCTGTGAGGTGGCCGATGTTGAGGAGATTGGCGATGCTGGAAGTGCTTATGTGGCTGGAGCCAATTGGATCCCTCAAGGCACATGGGTAAGAATAGAAACCTATATGCAGAGAAATACAGGAGATGATGCCGCAGATGGGACATATTGGGAGCGTAGAATAGGTAATAATGAAAATGTTTTAATGTGGTCTGCCAATAGTGTTATTACACATAAAGCAGGGGAAAATGAAGAGTGGGAGTCTGTTATGCTTGGGACATATGCAGAAACAACAGGATCATCAATTGAGCCAACTTTAGTTTATTTTGATAATGTATATATCGCCCATACCCAAGCCCGAATCGAAATAGGTGACAACTCATCATGGTTCGACTGTACTCATCGTGAAATTCAAATACCCACAGCATGGTCAGATGATGAAATTAATATAACAATAAACCAAGGCTCTTTTGCAAACAGTTCAACTGTTTACTTATTTGTAGTAGACGAAAACGGGACTGTGAGTGATGGCTACGAAATTACATTCGGCTCAGCCAGTGAAACCCACAAAGCAGACACCAATAATGATAACCTAATTGACATGCCCGAATTAATGGCATTCATAGCAAGATGGAAAGCCAATGACAATATTACAAAAGCAGAAGTAGAAGATGCAAGAAATATCTGGTTTGGTGGAGGGGTATTGAATAGTTAATAAATAAGAACTGGAACTTTTAATCCTCAAGAAAACCATTAACAATCAATTCAATTGCTTCGGATTCATTTAAACCCCGGGTTTTTAAATAATTCAGTTCTTCTTCGGAAATTTTGCCGATTGAAGCTTCATGAGTTATCTGGGACTGATTATCCTTGCACACAAGTTCAGGGATTAATATCATCTCAGCGGTTTTGTGGATTGGGAGTCCCTGACAGTCAAGATGCCCTTTGCATTCGGCTTCAGTTGTAATTCGCGACCGGGAAAGAATTTTTGCGTTTTCTTTCCCAACAAGTCTTAGTTTAAGAATTCCAGAAGAATTTTTCCCTTTCAGAGTTATATTATCATTGATTTCCAGGTCAGTGTTTTCGCAGTCCCCAATAATTTTTATTTTTGCGCTCGAGTTTTCAAGACAAATAATCTCAGCATTTAGTTTCATTTTTTTTGGGGTTGAATGAATTTTATAATTGTAAATAAGTTTCGAATTTTTCTCAAGAATAAATTCATAATCTGTGTTAACAATATCTTCCTTTCCCCAAGTGTGGAAGTGATTATATTCCAAAACAGCATTTTCTTTCAATATAATTTTTCCTGAAGCTGTGTGCCCTCCGCAAAGATCTTTTTTAATTGAATTGCACATTCCCTGCAATTTTACTTTAAGACCTTTTTCAATAATTATCAGATTCTGAAGATTCTGGCTCACGGATTTGGAAGCAATGCTCATGCAGGTAGTAACAGGAAAATCAATTTGTTCCTTAATCCAGATAAAATATCCTTCTTTTGGTTCGCCTTTAAAATATTCTTGGGTCCACTCATATTTTTCCATTGCCTTCTTACTCGGCAGAATTTCCACACCTTCAATTTTTGTTATATTTATTTCATGGTCTTTCTGCGTGTAATTCGCATTTTCTGCATTTTTCATATCCATATTCTTTTATAGTTTTTAAAACTTTCCCGTAATCAGTTTCCTCGCATATAATTTTTCCATCCACCAACACATTTATTATTTTTGGTTTCAGGAAATTCAGGATTTCCCCGTTATGCGTAATCACAAGAACTGAAACATTTTTATCAATCAATTCTTTTTTTATAATTTTACTCACTTTCTCAAGTTTTTTTATATCAAGCCCGGAATCAATTTCATCAAAGATTACCAGTTTTGGATTTAAAGAAATTACCTGCAATAACTCAGATATTTTCTTCTCTCCGCCGGAAAAATTTTGGTTAATATTTCTGTTAAGTATTCCGGAGTTGACTTCGAGTTCTTCAGGTTTTAGGTCTCTTTTTGATATTTTATCAAGCAATTTGGACAATTTTACTCCTTTTATTGTTGGGGGATTCTGCCAGGTTATTGCAAGACCCATCTTGATTCTCTCTTCAGTTGGCAGTTTAGTGATATCAACCCCATTAAACAGAATCTTACCTCCAGTAACTTCATATCGGGGATTTCCTGCAAGGGTCTGGACAAGTGTGCTTTTTCCTGAAGCATTTGGACCAAAAAGAGCATGGGTTTCACCCTGATTTATTTTTAAATTTATTCCCTTCAGTATATCCTTTTCGCCTGATTTTACTTTTAAATCTCTAATTTCAAGAACCATAAAATATTTTCTAATTTTTTTTAGTTAACTCTGAATTTATTATTTACCGCGATTATAACCCTAAACAAGGAGTAACTTTTAATTAATATTAAGTAATTATATGTCATTCAGATTAAGCAATATAGAAATTCCTTTCAAGAAGGAAGAATTTACTTTTGATTATTCAAAAGTTCCTGAAAAATATCATGCAGATGAAAACCCGGAAGAGATTATCAAATTATACAAGGCGGCACGAGCGGTTTTGAAAATATTGGTTTTTTATCCAATGCTATTCTATGCGAGATTCCGGAAAAAATAACTGAAGATAAAGAAATAATTGAAAATGGGTCTGAGGACTTGATTTATAAATTGCTTGATAAATACACATTAAATCCTTATAATCGTTCATTTAAATCCGCAACATTTAATCCGCAAATGGCTCAGGTATTTGCGCCAACCAATTCATTATACAGCAAAGACAATAAAACAATATACCAACTTAAAATCAAAACTAATCGGTGCATTGTTGATTATTATGATGTTGGAAAATGCGGACAGTCAAAAGAATTTTTAATTTTAGGAGCAATATTTCCTGAAGAAATAAACGCAGTAAAAATAATAAATGATGATAAACATTCTGAACTGTTAGAATATTATAATGGTGTTCAAATGATAAAGAGAAGGCCTGATAAAAATTCAGATAACAAAGAAGTTAAAGATTCAGAAAATTGGAAATATTTTCACCAATAAATGTAAAACTAATTTCATTTAACTTTATTCAGATTCTCAAGCAATTTTTCTAAGTCAATATCATAACTCTCGCAGATTTCCCCGATAGTCAGAATATCAAGTTCCATTCTTGCAAAAGGGCAGGAAGCACAAGGCACTCCATGTTCAGTTAAAACACCTTTTGATTTTTCATTATCAAGAATTTCCCTAAGTTTTGTATCTTTTGTAAATACCATAATTAACTAAAAATAAAAGTTATTTGCGTTTCATAAAAATTATTTCTGATATTTCTCAGGGTACAATTCCATCTTAATTTGGGCCATTCTAAGCTCAATATCGAATGAATATTCTAAACCAAGGGTTTTTTCATAATATTTTAATGCTTCTTCTGGATTATTTTCCTCTTCATAAAGAGTAGCCAGATTGTTATTGGCTTCAGAACTGTCGAAATATTTTAATGAGTTCTTAAAACAAATTTTTTGCTTTGGATTTTTTTGTTTAGCATAAACAAGCCCTAAATCGTTGTAGACTTTTCCTAATAGTTCTTTCATTTTATCAGGAATTTTAATCCCTGAGTTTATAGTCCCCTCCAAATCATTAATAATTCTTAGATAATCTTCTTTTGTTTTTTCCAAAGCATTTAAGTTTATATAAATATTTCCCCTGCACCAATAACCTTCTGGATTATTAGGGTCTAATTCTATTGCTTTTTGCACGGATAACATTGCTTTTCTGAAATCTCCTGATCTAAGATGATTAAATGCTTTACTGCGATATTCTTCTGAGTTTCTCTGATTTTTTTTAGTTGGTATATAATGGACCTTTGTTTTTTCAATCGGTCTCCATTTATATTTCCTGCCACTGCTTCTTTTACCCATATATTAAGTAAATTATTTATATTTAACTTACTAATTAATGGTAAACAAGTTACCAGAAGGAGCTTTGACTTCAGATTTCTCTTTAGCTGAGCAAATAATAAATACTTCCTGGATGTGTGAACAGGAAACTGAAGGCAGGGAATTGAAAGAACCCAAATATTATCTGGATAAATTTTATGAAATTGCGGACGGGTTAAAAAGAGATATGAATAATGGAAGAGATGTAGAGGAGATTATTGGAGAATTTATAGTTAAATCAGTTGATAAACTGAGTTTTCGTGATTTAGTAAGTTATTCAGAAAAATATAAAGGAACTTATTTAACTAATTTCCTGGATTTTGGTAAAATAAACTGTGTATGTGCAAGCGGATTGTTTATGGGTTTGGCGGAAATGCTGGATTATGAATTATATGAAAGATGTTATCTTGGAAATTTAAAAGGTCATTCAATTGTAAGATTAAAGTTCAAAGGAGACTATAAGAATATAGATATGGGTGAGGTAAGACCCAATGAAGACTATTTAGAAGAATTTAACCAAATTCCGGAGAGCTTGCCAAAAAAAGCTATACTTGCAAATATTCTTTATAATAAAGCCACTAATATATTGGGTGATGCAAATTCCAAGACGAAATTTGGCGAAAATAAAAATTTACTAATTGCTGAAGATTTGTATAAAGACTCATTGAGAATATTTGACTTAGCTTTAGAAATATATCCTTATCCTCCAGCGAAAATAAATAAAATGTGTTCTGATGAAAGGTTGGGTTTCGTATCAAATATAAATAATTATAATCAGGATTTTGGATTTGGCAATGATTAAAATATTCTTAAGAATTATTTTTAATTTCTGATTTATTCTTTCTTTTCTTCAACTCCTTCTTTTGGATTTTCCTCAGATTCTTTAACTTCTTCTTTCTTTTCCGTGTCTTTCTTTACTTCTTCAATTTTTGGTTCCTCTTTCTTTTCCGTGTTTTCCTTTACTTCTTCAATTTTTGGTTCCTCTTTCACTTCTTCTTCTTCTTTGTCTTCTTCTGTTTTTGGTTTCTCTTTCACTTCTTCGCCCTTTTTTTTCTCTTCAACAGGATTCTCTGTTGCAGGAGCCTCCTGAGTTTCTGTTCCTTTTTCAGTGTTTTCTCCTTCAGAGACAGTTTCGGTTGTTTCTTCTGCGGGTTTTTCAACAACTTCAGGTTTCTTGATTTTCTCTTTTAATTTAATTTTATCTTCTTCGTCCTTAAGCACAATATAATTTGGCTGATTTACCATTTTATCTCCAACTCTCACTTTTTTATGCGCTATGAATTGTCTTGCTTGTTTCAAAGTAGTTGCAAGATCTTTTTTGAAAAGGATTGTCTGAAGTCTTCTTTCGCATAAATCCTCAAAACTCATGCTAAGTATTTCATCAATATGAACTTTTTTCTCAATCAAACCCATTTTTATAAGTTTATTCATCAATATTTCTTCAGCTTCTTTGTCTTTTGTGGCAAGAATCTTCCTTGCTCTTCTCATAAGGTGTTTAAAAGCATAATCAAGTCTCCAGATTTCCTTTTTTCGCCTGAAACCATGATCTCTCTTTAATTCTTTGTCTGCGGCAATACGAGCTGTGTTAAATGTTTTCCTTGGTCTTTTCCATTTCCGCCTTAATTTTTTTGGATCTCCCATAATTATTTACCTCCTTTAGAACCAGCTCCTCCTTTGGAAGCAGGATTTGATTTCTTCCTGCTTACACCAACAGTCTTTCCTTTCCTGAAGTGGCTCTTAGTTCTCTGACCTCTTACAGGAAGACCAAACTGATGTCTGATTCCAATATAACACCTGATTTTCCTTAAAAAAGAAATTTCATTCTTATTTTTCAAAATAAGGTTTGATTCAATATAATGTTTGTCTTCACCGGTTTCCATGTCTTTCTGGTGATTGTGCATCCAAGAAGGTATTTTGTATTTGTCCGGGTTGTAGACCGCATCCTCGAGTTTTTTGATTTCATCCTCTGAAAGCTCGTTTAATTTCATTTCTGCGCCAAATCCAAGAGAAACTCTTAAAGCGTGACTAAAATTCTTTCCAACGCCTTTAATCTTCCATAAAGCTCTCTCAATTGATAGAGTTGCGTCTAAATCTTTTCTTGCTAGTCTTATTATCCTTCTCTTCTCCATTAATAATTAAAAATTTAAAAATAGGGTAATAATTCAGATATTTGGTTATAATTTAGGGATATTAACCCTATAAATAAATAGAATTTTGATTTTATTAATAATTAAATACAGTTATTCAATTTTATAAAGAATAATTAATTAAAGTATGGATTTAGATATTATAAAGAATTCATTCTGCATATATAATTTATTTGTTTATTAAAAGATGGTAAAAGATAATTATAATCCAGATTGTTCAACAATTCTGGCAATAGGTGCCCACCCCGATGATTTTGAAATTGGGGCTGGTATGAGACTTATGTATCATACTGAGAATGGCAATAGAGTTATAGGCATAATCGGATCTGATGGAGAGAAAGGCGGTGACAGAAAAGTAAGATTAGAAGAAGCAAAATACGCAGCAGAACTAATAGGAATCGATAAATTGCATATGCTCCATTTTGATGATACCAAATTTCCTGATTTAGTGACAATAAAAGATTATATTGAAGAAGTTGTTGATAAAGAAGAGCCTTCTACAGTTTATATTCATTTTGAAGGCGACCGGCATCAGGACCATAAAAAAGTATCTGAGGCCTCAGCAATTGCATGCAGGAAAGTGCCAAATATTTTAAGATATAAATCTCCTTCCACTATAATTAATGAGTTTCATCCACATGTGTTTCATATGGGTTCAGAAGAAGATTTTTTAAAAAAAAAAGAATTATTGGAAGTTTATGATTCTCAGAAAAATCGGGATGGTATTTTTGATATAAGACAAGTAGAGATTGATTCTTTATTTTATGCTCAGCATCTGCAGGCTCCAGGTTATTATGCAGAAGCTTTCTGCGCAAATCACATTATTTTAAATAAATTAGTGGGTCACAATGACTAAAATAATGGCGGCGCATCAACCCAATTATTTGCCTTATCTTGGATTTTTTGATAAGCTGAGAGCTGTTGATGAACTTGGAACAGAACCTGGAATGTTTATTATCAGAGACGATGCCCAATATGTTAAAAAAGAATTCCATGACCGGAATAAAATAAGAGTTAATGAGGGCGGAAAATGGTTGAAAATACCTGTTGAAAAAAAAATGGCTCCGTTAAACACAATTGAAATAAAAGAGGATGGCAGAATTAATAATGTTCCTTGGGCGGATTATCATATTAGGCAAATAGATGCAAATTATAAAAAGACCCCGTTTTTCGAGAAATTTTCTCCGGAATTAAAAGAAATTTATCAGGAACCAAAAAGCAGTTTGGTTGATTTCAATATGGACCTTATTAAGTATATTTCAGAATGTTTTGGTTTAGATACAGAAATTATTTTATTCAGTGACTTTGGTGAAGAAGTAAATGGAAACAACGCAAGCGAGACTCTGGCAAATGCCGCAAAAGAAGTTGGCGCGGATATTTATTTATCAGGCGCGGGCGGAAAAGGTTATCTGGATACTTCTTATTTTAACAATAATTTAAAACTTGAGTTTCAGGAATATGAACATCCAATATATAAACAACGATTTAAAAATTTTGAACCTTATATGAGCTCTATAGATGCTCTTTTTAATATAGGTTATCTTCCGCGTTCAGGAGAAGTTGCGGGAGTGACGAAGGAATTATCATGGTAGCAGTTCCAGTGCCTTTAACATTCTCAATAGATGTTGCAACTTTAGGATATAAAAAATTAAGAGAAAAAACCTCAAAGAAAAAATTAAACGAATATTCCAACAAATTAAAAAATTATCTTAAAGTAGAATCTGGAGAAGGCGCAGCTTTGTTTACGACTTATCCGGGTAATGGGGGATTATATGGCGACAGCGGAGCTTTATATGAATCTGTTGGAATACCTTTGCATGAATTGGGGGAAACAATTCTTGGGAACACATATGATAATTCTTTTATGCCTTATGTGCAGGCAGGACTGGTGGGTTTAATGGGTATTACCGCAGGATTATGTTACAAAGATATAAAGACCTCGCAAAAAGCTCTGGGAATTCTGGATGAATTGGATGAAAATTTTGAGACAGACGAAGGAAAAGAAATTGTAAGTAATTTTGTTGAAAACATGAAAGACCAGAATTATAAAAAATCTGTTTTAAAGAAAGTTGGAAAACTAACAGAAAATCCTAATTTGGAAACAGAAATAATTGAATATTTGCAGGAAACAGAAAAAACAAATTTTAAAGAAAGTGTTATGAAATATCTGCCTTCTTTTTTGAATAAAAAAGAAAAACAAGTCGCAGAGAATTATCTGCAAATTAAACCCGATAAAGAAGAATACCCTGATTCAGATGATTTATATGATTCTGTGGATGAACTTAATCAGACCAAAAAATCAGGCAACGAAGTTACTGTTGTAATCTCAACCCATAAACATGAACTAAACATTGAAAAAACTATAAGAAATGTGCTCAGTCAAAATTATAATCTAAAAAATATTTATATTTCAGATTCTGATTTGCCGCAGGACCATGCGAGAGACGTAATAAATAAATTAAGTGAAGAGTTTCCGGATGTTCATTACTGGTCAAAAAGCGGTGTGATTTCAAAAGGCAAGAAAATTAATGAATTGGTAAGGGATCCGGAAGTTGATCTTGGGGATTATGTTTATTTTATGGATGGAGATGTGGAATTATTTCTGGATACAATAGAAAAAATGGTCGAAGGATTTACTGAAGATAATATTGCGGCAGTAACATCTTATGGTTATGTTACTAAACCAGAAACCAAACTGGCGGAATATTTTTATTATGGAAAAGAATGGACAAATAGATTGAGTAAGTTTAGAAAAGTTGCGCAGGAATACAGGAGAGCAATGCCAACAGTTTGCGGTGCTTCATTTATGGTAAAATCTGATGTATTGCAGGAGATCGAACTGCCAACCAATTCACAAACAGAAGATGCGGCTTACACCTGGAGATTGCAGGAAGAAGGGTATAAAGTGGGATTTGCTCCTGAAGCCGAAGTAACTGCTGAAGATGTGCCAACTTTAAAAGATCAACTTAAACAAACTTATCGTTGGAATAAAGGAACCTGGCAAAATATATGGAATCATAAAAAAATATTTGCGCCAAGATCCAAAGGTAATTCTTTGGCTTATTCCACAGTTGCTCCTGGTGTTGTTGAGTCTTTATTATACGCAGGGACAGTAGTTTCATTGCCGGTAATAGCTTGTTTTGATCCAGATCTTGCAAAATATTTCTTAATTGGAGATACTTTATTGTCATTTGCAACACCCGCAGTATTCCCAGCGCTTTCAGGAGAATCAAAAAAGATACCTAAAGAGCTTGCCCATACCCTAAAACATTATCATCACATAACAGCATACAAAGCTTTGTCATCTGCATTATGGCTTGGATCCGGGGCTAAAGTGAGTTTTGATATTCTTACAGGCAAAACCGGGAAGTGGAAAAATGAGTGGTAATAGATATCATCTGGAAACAACAAATAAACCTGAAAGTGAATTTGAGATTGTTAATTTAACCCCGGAATATATAACAGACAATTTCAATAAATTATTGGCAATAGAATCAAACTGGACTGAGCTTGGAGAAGAACCCTGGACTTTGGAAAATTTCTTTTTTGAGTTGCCTATGAAAAAAGAATTAAGTTTTTCCGCTGAAACAGAAGATTCAATAATTGGATACCTTATTGGTTCAAAATACAATCCTGTTTTATCCAGAGTCAATAAAATAATTATAGATTCCCCTCATCGCGGAAATGGGGTTGGAAAGCAATTGATGAATAAATATTTTGATGCATGTCGCGACCGGGATATAATATATTCTCAGTTAAAAGCATTACCTGACAATGAACCCGCAAATAAATTTTATATGAATTTGGGTTACGAAAAATTTAATGTTGTTAGGGGAAGAGATGATAAATTAAGAAATGTTTATGAGAAAAAATTAATATGAGAGTGTCGCATTCAAGACCATCAATTAATGAAACTGATCTTGAAGTGATTGTTTCTAATTTACGAAGCAAATATATTGCTTCCGGCGAAGAAACAAATCTTTTCGTAAATGATTTAAGCAATTATATTGGGGTGCGGGGAGGCGTTGCTGTAAATTCAGGAACCAATGCCTTGCACCTTGCGTTGATGGGTCTTGATGCAAAGACCGGGGACGAAGTAATATTGCCAAGTTATGTTTGTTCTTCAGTTCTAAATGCGGTTGATTACACAGGGGCAACCCCAATATTTGTGGATATCGAACCCGATGGTTATAATATTGATTATAATTCAATCGAAGAAAAAAAATCAGAGAATACAAAATGCGTGATAGTTCCGCACTTGTTTGGAATCCCCGCAGACCTTAATAAAATTACAAAACTCGAAATTCCAGTTATTGAAGATTGCGCCCAGTCTGTTGGAGCTGAATACAACGGAAAAAAGGTTGGGAGTTTTACAGATTTATCCATATATTCATTTTATGCCACAAAGGTTCTTACCACAGGTCAGGGTGGAATGGTCTTAACTGATTCAGAAGAAATTATTGAAAAATTAAATGATTTAACAAAATATAATCAAAGAGAAAATTATAACACTGCTCATAATTATTCCCTGACTGATTTTCAGGCAGCTATGGGAAGGAGCCAGTTGAAGAAATTGGATTCTTTTGTTGATAAAAGAAAGAATATTGCTGGAGTGTATACTGAGGTTTTTGAAGAAGTGGGTCAGGTTATTCCAAACACAGAAAATAGTATATTCTTCAGGTATGTTATTGAAGTGGATAATCCAGACAAGTATATTGAAGAAATGGGAAAACTTGGGGTAGACTGCGCAAAACCTGTTTTCAAACCACTTCACCAGTATTTTGATTTGGAAAGTGATGAGTTTCTAAACACTGAAAAAGCCCACAATAGAGCAATTTCAATACCAATTTATCCATCCATGAAAAATGGAGAAATTCAACAGGTTTGCGGGGCTATTAGGAAGGTTTGGGATTCTATAAAATGACACAATTATTTGAGGACGCAATAGATTCTCTCACAGAAATAGACGCAATGGTAGAAGTTGCGGCAAAAGATAAAAATGAAACAATTGAAAATATTTATGAACTTATTGATTTTGACCCGGTCAATTTTTTAAATAGTTATCTTCATTCAAAAACAAATTATAGAATACCTGTTAGGACTTCTAAAGGGATGATTTATGCTGAAGTAAATATGGAATCTGAATTGGAAGAATACAAAAAAGAAGTCTTAAATAATTTAACAAATTATGCAGATACCAACAAAATAAAACTTACGGAGAAAGATAAAGGATATTTTCCCAGAAGTATATTTTCTCCAATAACTAATAATATGGGTGAAGGAAAGAAGAGAATAATGAACAATATGAAAAAATTAGGAAGTTATATATTGATTGGATTAATTGCCAGCGTTGCTATAATGGGTTCAGGTTGCATTGAATCAAATGATGATTTACTTGAAAAATCTGTGGAAAATTATATTGAGAATGATTCTCTTGCAGCTGATTTAAGTGAATATGATATTTCATCAGGGTGGACAATAACTTCTTATCAGGATATTAATGAAAACCTCTATGAGGACCCAAAGATTGAAGTTTTTGATTCCTATGGAAACTCGCTTGGAAGTTACAAATCTGATTTTATTAAGCAAATTAAAATAGATGGTTCCGGGAAAGGGGATAATATAGATAATTCCGGGCAATATCTGCATTATGATTATGGAATTGATGATGGAGAAACCTGTTATTTGGTTAATAAATCATTGGGAGCATATAATAATAAACTCGTGCCTTGGATTGATAATAACCCAAGTTTAGCCGTTAATCCGCCGTTGCCGCAGGGAACTCAGATAAAATTTATAAATTTAGGTCTCGATTCAGAGCATAATCCTGAATGGGTGAACGAACTTCTTAAAACAAAAACCTTTTACGCAGATGATAAATTTTATGGTTTTGCAAAAGATGAAAAAAATATTGATGTTTATGTGGGTCTGCAGAAATCAAGAGATTATGGACCAGAATCCTTGTTAATGCGTAATGTTACTTTGGGTATTAAATATCCTGATTAATAAAGAGTATTTTATTTTGATTCAGTTAATTTCTTTTTCTATATTTTTTGCCAAGATAAGCAGCTGCGCCTGCCCCTAAAACAGCAATACTTCCAAATCCGGGAGTTTCTTCTTTTATATCTAAGCCCCTATTCTTAACTTCATATTCATCCAGTCCAAGTTCGTCTAAAGTTTTTCCGACTGCATCTTCCCAATGGATTATTGTAGGTTTATCCCCAAAGTTTATCATTGAGGGATTATTGAAATGTAATAGATTTACAATATTAGAATCATCGGGACCTAGAGTATCAAATGGATTTATTAAATAATCTGGATTGGATATAAAAAGAATTCTTTTTCCATTTAAGCCATAGTATTTTTCTGGTACCTCTACAGCAGAGGTTAATTCACCACCCTTCCTTTGGCTGGAGTACATAGCAAATAAAGTGTCTGGTTTTTTATTTCCATTTGTGTCCACACAAATTACATAAGGAGAAACTGCTGAGGTTTCTTCTGAGCAGATCGCTAACAAAATGGCTAAATCAGGTTTAGAAATATCAATCATTTTATTATCGTCCTCCAACATTTTAATTATTTCATCAGGGGGTATTATTGGTTCATCTAAAGATTTATATATTTCATTAAAATCATCATATCTATTTAAAATATCATCAAAATCATAAATATAGTTAGTTTTATTATACTTCTGGAGAAAAAATAAATTATTGATTTGAGGTTGATCGTAGAATGCTGCAACAGGCGCTGCCAATAAAGATGCTGCAAGAGCAACAGGGATTGCTTTCTTTCCAAAGTTTTTAAGTTTGCTGAGATAACTAACTTTTTTTTCTGTTGGTAATTCAAAGAATTTTTTTAGGTTGATGTTATAATTATTTAACTCGACCATTCCTAAAGAATTGTAATCCTTTACATCTAAATCCATCTTACTTTTTATTGGATCTTCATAAAATTTTGTTAACTCTTCTTCTGAAGCACCTTTTGCAAGTAATTTTGTTAATTGGTTTGTATCATAACCTGAAAGAACATAATCTGGAACTGGTGCGCCTCTGCTTTTTGCGTACTGTCCTGTTCTTTTCACCATTTCAATTGCTCTTGGATCGGATACAGGATTTTCTTCCAATTCTATTAAATATCTGTTTGTTTCTGCTATTTGACTGTCAACTTCATTTAAGTTATTTCCAGGACTTAAGTCATGGTTACATTCTTTTACCATTTATAAGTAGATATTTAAAGTATTTAAGGAGCAAATTCTGACAATACAGGTCAAATCTTCTTGAAGTATTAAATATCCTGAAAAATAACATTTAATATGAGTATTAAGTGATAACTAAGTTTATTTATTAACAATAATTATGAATCTATGGATTAAAAAAGGATTATTAAGCTTAATTTTAGTAGTTTTATTTCTGTTAACTCCGGTTTTAGGGGAAGATATTTGCCAGTATGCGACTTCAGCAGCTGCGACATCAAGTAGCCTTAGCTCAGAGCCTGTTTATGCAACCGGAGCCCCTGATGCAAACGGAAATTGCGGTGTATGGAGCGGACAATACAAAGTCTGGAATCCCGCATTATGGAATATTAAATCAAAGATTACTCTTAATTACAACACTCCTGTTTACGCAAATAATTTTACAATATTTGGCGATTATGATATTTGCTGGAATAAGATGTGGGTGAAAAATAGCAATACCGGAGAAGAGAAATTGATATTTGACGGATTTGATGAAACCTGCAAATCAATTCATTTTCTAGATGGTAATTTTTTAATAGATACCATAATCCTTGAAACCTGTGGATGGTCCTGGAGTTGCACTGATTCAGTTGAACTGTGCGGAGATACTGAATTAAATCTTGACTGCGGGAACAATATTATTGATGAAGGTGAAGAATGCGATGACGGGAATTTAATTAATGAGGATGGTTGCAGTAATGAATGTAAACTCGAAGAATTTCCTGTTTATTTATGCCAATATGCGCAATTTGCGGAGGCAACAGACGAATTACTAGATTACGAAGCCAAGTATTCAATAGGAATTCCTGATTCAGATGGAAAATGCAACACTGAACCTCTCCAATATAATTCATGGCAAAAAACAAATTGGGATGTGATTGCAAACCTGACCTTGACATTTCCAAATAAAATTTATCCTGATAATTTAACCATATTCGGAGACTATGATTTATGCATCAATCGGGTTTGGGTATGGAAAGATAATGCATGGTATCTTGCGCAAAAAGGAGCCATTGACAAAAGCACTGGCGAAGTCTGTGAAATAGAATATCTTATTAACACATTCAATTTTAAAACAAACAAAATTAAACTGGAAACCTGTAGTTGGTCATGGTCTGCGGTGGATGCAGTAAAGCTCTGCGGTTCAAAAGATTATTTTCCAAAAATAAATATAATCGGTCCTCTACAGGACAGGATAATTGATGATTCTTTTAGCGGAACAAATCTCGAAATAACCACAAATATAATTTCTGGATGTGAATACAGTTATAATAAAGATTTTAATTTTGGCGAGGGTATTGAGTTGTCAACCCAAAATGGATTAACGCACTCATATTATTTGAATAAACCATCTTCAATAGACTCAGTAGAAATTTATTACAAATGTAAAGGGATTGATAATGGAAAGATAAATCCTTATGGTTTGATGCATAGGTTTAATTTCAGGGATATTGATGAGCCGTTTATTGAAATCTGCAACTGGCAGGATTGTCTGGAAGGCGCAGTGTCAATATCAGATGATGATGGTTATCACAATTCTTTGGGTAAAGTTAAAGCAGTATGCAGTGAAGAATTGGAGGAAAGAGATTTGAAAGGAACTTATTTCCTAGCTTTCACTGACACTTACAGTTCATCTGATTGGGATATCTGGAAAGATGTTTATAATTACGGACATGAAATCGGAGGTCATACAATTCACCATGATTGCAGTTATTCTCAAAGTGAACTTTATTTTAAAAATGACAAACAGGAAAATGTGGATGATATTGTAAATAACATTGGCATACCGCGAGATGAATTAATCACTTTTGCATGGCCTTGCGGAGTTGCCTCATCGCAATATCAGGAATGGATTTCTGATTATTATTTATTTGCAAGAGGGTATCATGTAAATTCAATAGAATCAAAAAACCCTGAAAATGATCTGAATTACCTTAGCATTAATTCCATTGGTTTTGGGGTTAATCCTCTGGATTATTATTTACTTGCGGATGTTACTGAAAATTATCAGGATTGG
The DNA here is from genome assembly GCA_030600555.1 of Candidatus Aenigmatarchaeota archaeon. Taxonomy (GTDB): domain Archaea; phylum Aenigmatarchaeota; class Aenigmatarchaeia; order QMZS01; family QMZS01; genus QMZS01. The sequence continues at coordinate 32,218 of JAUVLW010000004.1, read as the reverse complement.
ATAAATTATGTTTATCATGACACTTGCGATAATCCGGAATTATTTGATTATCTATTAACAAAAGATTTATGGGTTGAAACAATTGGAACAGTATCAAAATATATAACTGAAAGAAACACAGTAAAAATGCAAAATATTGTTGGCACACCAACAGGTGTAAAATTTGATTTAGTCAATGATTTAAACACAGATGTTTTTAACGAATATTTAACTTTAAAAATATATCTCGGTGGTGATGAAGTTACCAATGTTAAGATAAATGGCATTAATATTGAATTTATTCCGTTCACATATGGAGGACAATCATATATTAAATTTAATGTTCCTTCTTCAGAATTTAGTGAAATAGAAATTATTGGTCTTGATATGGAAATCCCTTATTGCGGCGATGGCGAAGTAAATCAAGGCAGTGAAGAATGCGATGATGGTAATTTAATAAATGGAGATGGTTGCAGCAGCGAATGCAAATCAGAGTCTTCAGAGAGTATCTATATGATTTCTTATGTTGGGAATATTGATGGCAGCGCCAATCCGCAATGGTATTATTTCTTTGATAAAATTACGCAATATTACGAAGACAATAATCTTCCTGTGGCTTTTAGTTTTTTCCCATTAACGATTAATTCAGATGATGATTATTTTTCAGATATTTTTGAGAGGATGTATCTGGCGGGAAATATTGAATTGATGCAAAAAGGATTTAGAATGGATGATGCGGAACAACATTTAGATGAATTATCTTTTGAAGAACAAAAACAGATAATAAAAGATGGGCGATATTTTTATCTTAATAAAATGAAGGAAATTTTAGGCACAACAAACCTGAATGTCCCTGATACTTATGTTGCTCCATTTGGAAGATTCACAATATCCATAAGGCATGTTCTTGAAGAACTTGGTTTCAGAACTAATTTTGGCGTATATTATCCAGATGACCTTGGACCTGTGAATCCTACTGCAACTTTGGATATGTTTCAGTATGGAGTAAGTTTTACAGTTAGTGGCGGAGCAGGAAGAGGAACCATTTTTAAAGGATCAGATCAAGTAATTGATGAAGTATTATCTTACAACCGAATGGATGTGCCCATAACAAAAATAAATGGGAAAAAAGTAGTGCTTTTGTATACGCATCAACCTGATTTTGAACATGCAACTATAAATTATCAAATGGACAATGTTAAATGGGCGATTTATGATGAGACAATAACAAGCTTAATTGAGAATCCTGAGGTAACTTTTTTAACTCCAAATCAAGTCTGGAATATGAGGCATACTATCTGCACGCCAACAGGAATATCTGAAGATTTTTGCAATGGGGTGGATGATGATTGCGATGGTATTGATGATGATGAATATATTCCAACACCAACTACTTGCGGAATTGGAGCCTGCCAATCAACAGGATTTTTAGAATGTATTGGTTATGAATTGGATACCTGCGTGCCGGGAATACCCGCGACAGATGATTCAACCTGCGATGGTATTGATGATGATTGCGATGGTGATGTGGATGAAAATTGTATTGAAGGGGATATCTGCCAGTACGCAACCTCGGCAACTGTGACATCAAGCAACACGGGCTCAGAACCTGTTTACGCAACCGGAGCCCCTGATGCAAATAATGATTGTAATGTTTGGAGCGGACAGTTTAAGTCATGGAACCCAACAAACTGGAATGTTAAAGCAAATATAACTTTAGAATATAATAATCTGGTTTATGCAAATAATTTAACAATATTTGGAGACTACGGAATCTGCTGGAATAAAATGTGGGTAAAAAATAAAGGCAGCGGAGAACAGATGTTGATATATGAAGGTAATGATTACGCCTGTGAAATCACAAAAAATCTTGATGGAACTTTCTTTGCAGATACCATAATTCTTGAGACCTGCGGGTGGGGTTGGACCTCAACCGATGCTGTTAGATTATGCGGAACCAGTCCGTAAGATCTTTTGATTTGTTTCATTAAATAAAAAAATATACTAGAGAATTGATTTAATTAAATTCAATTAAATTGTGTTATGAACAAACTATTTTCCGCAAGTTTCACTCTTGCAGGAACAATTATCGGTGCGGGAGTTCTTGGTCTGCCTTATGTTATCGGGCAGTCAGGTTTTTTAATTGGTCTGGGTTGGATGATTATAATAGGTTTTCTTACTCTTCTGGTTTATCTGATGCTCGGGGAAATAACTCTCAGGACAAAAAAACCTCATCAACTTCCAGGTCTGGCTGAAAAATATGTTGGTAAAAAGATGAAACACTTTATTGCATTCCTTTCTGTGTCCTGGATGTATGGTTCCCTGATTGCTTATGTGCAGGGAAGCGGGGAGTTAATAAATTCTTTGTTTGGAATTCCTCCTTTTATGGCAAAATTAATCTTTTTCATCCCATTCTCAATAATTGTTTATTTTGGGGTTAAAGGCGTTGAGAAAACTGAATATTTTATGACTCCGATAATAATCTTTAGCACATTAATTTTATCAATCGCGGCTCTTTTTTATTTTGAGCCTTCGAATATATTAAAAATGGAAATGTCAAATTATCTTGCTCCTGTAGGTATAATAATGTTTGCTCTTGCAGGAATGTCCGCAATCCCGCAGATGAAAGAAATTCTGTGGAAAGAAAAGAAGAAATTAAGGAAAAGTATTTTGATTGGGTTCTCAATCCCGTTCTTTGTTTATATTATTTTTACAATGATTTGCATAGGAGCTCTGGGTGGCAGTAATATCTCAGAAGTTGCAACAATCAGTTTAGGTGAGCAATACGGAATTTTCTTTCTTATTTTCGGCAATTTATTTGCATTTGTAGCAATGGCAACCTGTTTTGTTTCTATTGGCAATTCGCTTGTGGAGACTTATAATCAGGATTATGGGATTAATAAAAATATATCTTTCTTTGCCGCGATTCTCCCCGCATCAATTGCTTTTTTCGGGCTTTCGGGCTTTACTGAGATATTATCTCTCACAGGATGCTTGTTTATTGCCCCGTTAATGGTGTCGATTGTGTATCTGTTTATAAAAACCCGGGAAAAGGGGGAGAGAAAACCTGAGTATGAGTTAAAAATTCCTGACTGGTCTTTGTGGACAATTACACTGTTCTTCGTGTTTGCTACAGCTTTGGTTGGGTGGCAGTTTTTGTTGTTTTAGTGTCACGAATTATTTGATACTTTTATATTTCCACCCAATCATTACAAGCATATTTACAGTTTAATGGTTCATTATCTTTGATTGGATGTGGACAACCAGCATATTCCATAGTGATTCTTAATTCATTTAATTCTTCGTCATTTAAATCAGAGTTATTACTTAAATTGGGAATGGCTGAAGCCAAAGTACATCTCCCATAAACTTTTTTATCTTCTCCAATTGCATAAATTACATCAATCTGACCTCCAAAAGGACATTCACTTTGATAAAGTTCATCTGTTTCCATATTATTCTTTTATCCAATCCCCGTGAGGGCAACTACCTATTCTTAATTCTTTTGCCATATTATAATTAAGTAATAAAACTTTAAGTATTTTTTATCCTTGAGGTGTCTTGAATCTTAAGTATTTTTAAAGCCGTCATTATTTAATTTTGCGCCAACACTCAAAATCAGAATCACAAAAACAATACCCACAATCAATAAAATATCATCAGAGGATATCATCGAGCCTGAGGGCAATGGAATTGACTGATAAACCGTCATGAACACAAGGAACAGGATTCCTATTGCAATTAACATCTCCCAGGTTGCGGCAGATTTATTTTGGTCATTTTTTTCAAAAAGCAGATTTTTGAGCAAAACAAACACAAAAAGGAGAATAAACAAAATGCAGAGATAAGGAAGCCATGAATACAGGAGGTTTACATAAGCCTCGGAAATCAAGGAAAACATAGCCATTGACAGTGCAATCAGAACATTTACCTCTTTTTTGTTAAATATCTTTGAAATTGAAAGAACCCCGAAAACAAGGGCAAATGTGAATATTAGGGGAATTATATAATAGATATATCCAGAGAGCATCCCTGAAGAGAACAACACCATAATTAGATTATTTTTATTTACATTTATGCCCCTGTAGTCTAGCTCGGTTAAACCCTTTCTTTTTAGAAAAGAAACAAATTTCAATAAAATAAAGGGACCATGGATACCGGCCTCTCGTGAGGTTTTCTTTCTCGAAAGAAACACCTCAAGCAAAAGAAAGGAAAATTCAAAAATAACCTAAGGAGACAGCCGGTGACCCGGGTTCAAAGCAACCCTTTTCGATACAATTGTCGAAAAGGATGTTCTACGGAAAGTAAAACATATGTTTTTTCTTTGAAAAAACAAGTTCTGCACCCCAAAAAGTAATTTTGGGGTATATGAAATTCCCGGCAGGGGCATATTAATAACCCAAATAGTTTTATAATTAATTATGGCAAACCCTTATATTATCGTATCAATAGAAACCGTCCCAATCGAAATTGAGAAATATATAAATTTGGACGAGGATTCAAAAAAGGAATTATTAAACCCAATTGACTCGAAAATAATCGCTCTTGGGATGCGGTGTCAGGGGGAAAATAAAATATTCTGCGGGGAAAATGAAAAAGAGATTATTGATAAATTCTGGTTTGAATGGAATTTAATTACAAAAGGAAATTCCTATAATTCAATAATCGGATTCAACATTTCAAATTTTGACATACCTTTTATCGCAACAAGAAGTTTCATTAATGGAAATATTATATCGCCTTTTTCCCTGAAACAAATAATTGATTTGAGAGATAAAATAAACGCTTACAGATATGGAAAAACCCGGGGGAAACTTAAAGAATACGCTTCCCTGCTAAAACTCGAAACCACAGAAATCGAAGGAAAAGATATTGCAAAATTATACTATAACAAAGACCTTGATAAAATAAAATCACATCTTTCAAACAATCTAGAAGTTGTTGATGGGTTGTACAAAAGAGCGGTTGAGACAAACATAATTAAGATAAACCGGTGGTGATTTATAATTGTTAAAATTGGTTTAATAAAAAATTAATACCTGACTTAATAAAAATAATTGATGGTAGATTATGTACTTATTTTTTGATACAGAGACCACGGGCTTGCCAAAAGATTATAAAGCCCCAATTTCAGAACTGGATAACTGGCCAAGAATGGTGCAAATTGCCTGGTTGCAATATAATAATTCAGGAGAGAAATTGCTGGGAAAGACTTACGTAATAAAACCGCAGGGATTTATGATACCTGAAAGAGTCTCAAAAATTCACGGAATAACTCATGAGATGGCTGTTAATGAAGGGTCTGATTTAAAAGAAGTATTGCTGGAATTTTCAGAAGCTCTGAATAGCTCAAAAACTTTGGTTGCCCACAATATTAGTTTTGATGAAAAAATTGTCGGGGCTGAATTATTGAGAAACAATATCGCAACCAATCTTTTGGAAATCCCTAAAATCTGCACTATGAAATCTTCAATGGATTATTGCAAAATACCCTGCAGATACCGGAAATATAAATGGCCTAATTTATCAGAACTTCACAGCGTGTTATTCCACAAACCATTATTGAACGGACACGATGCCATGATAGACACAACTGCCTGCGCTGAATGTTTTTTTGAATTAAAAAATAGAGGGGTTATAGAATAATAAACGAATATATTTAATATATTATGCCTAAGAAAAAATCAGTTAATGTGAAAACCAAAAAATCCCCTGAGAAAAAAATCTCAAATAAGAAAACAAAAAACATTAAGAATAATAATATTCCCAAAAAGAAAACACAACCTTTAGAACGCAACATAAAACACTTTGGTAAGGAAATTCATACACTTGGAAGAAAATTTGAAAAAAACGCAGACAGAAAATGCGAAAGAACAGAATGCTGGTTTAATAAAACTCTTGGGTGGGCAGGTCCTTTAATCTCAGGAATATTTGGGTTATTATTCCTTGTTTTATGTGTCTGGACATTGGGATTTATGAATTTTTATATGAAGAATAATATTCTCTCAGGAATACATTTATTTTTTCTTGCAAATTTAGGTTTGTTTTTTCTTATATTCATTTTCTTTTCATACACTTCATATTTTTCGAGGAATCACAGAAGAATCTATTTACTATTTTCCCCAATCCTTAATGCCTTGGGTTTTGTAATAGGGGCCTGGGTTGTTCTGCGAATAATTGGAATCATCGGGATTTATGAAAATATTTCAACAATCTATACTCTTGCTTTTTATGCAGAGAAGAACCTTTTTTGGATATTCTGGTTTGTTATCCTGTTCGGATATTTTATTTTATTAATCAAGATACTTTCAAAAGAATCAATAAAAAACACAAAGAATAAGATTATGGTAAAAAGGATATCTAAAACAAAAACCTCCAAAAAAGAAATCCCAAGAATTTACAGGTCTGGAGAAGAAAGAATTTTAGGGGGAGTATGCGGGGGAATTGCAGAACACTTAAATGTTGACCCTGTGCTAATCAGACTCCTCTGGGTGCTCGGAAGTCTTGCCTGGGGTGCTGGAATCTTAATGTATATAATTGCGTGGATAATAATCCCAAGAAATCCTGAGCATAAGTGGGAGGATTGAATATATTAAACTGGTTTTGGTTATATTTTACTTATATATATATATTATGATAGAATCCAAACAAAACAAGAAACTTACTCTCGGAATCTTATTAACTTTTATAATTTGCATTGGCTCTGCAATTCTCGCAACTTATTCAACAGGACCTTATGGAAATTATCCAAACCCTGGAATGCATCCGGGGATGATTGGTCCAGGAACTTTTAATGATTCAGGCTTAGCAAATCCTCAGTGGAATATTCCCGGTGATTTGAATGTAAATGATAAAATAATGGCTTCTCAATATTGTGATGAAAATGGAAATAATTGCAAAAATATAAATGAATCTGGTTTTGGAGGCGCTGATTTTTATATTGTTGATAGAGATAATATAGATAAACAAATATTTTATGATTCCAATAGAATTAATGCTATATCTGGCGGTGCATGGGTATTCGTTGGAAATAATAGTTTCATTATTGATAGAACCGACCCGGCAGACAAGAATAAGAATATAAAAGATATAAAACTTCAGGCTGATTTAAAAGGATATACTGGAGGGACTAACCATTATATTTATTTGAATGTATTTTTGGACGGAAATTTAATTTGGGATATGAAAACATATGGAAATGCATATGGTTTTGAAGAGACTTTTACAAACATGATTAATATAATAAGTTATCCTGAAGGAAATCATACACTTACTTGGATGATTCGTTGTAATTCTGGAAGTGGTTATATAGATGACAGGTATGTATTTAAAAATCGGGCTGTTCCTTTATCTTATGAATAATTTTCATTGCAATACTTAAATTTCTGTTTAAACTATTTTATGGTAAAAACCAAGCCAAAACCCACAGGAATAGATTCACACACCAATCCCTGCACTCTTGTTGCGGGAAGATACGGGACCAAAGAAATGATAAATATCTGGGGTCCTGAAAAAACTTTTGAATATTGTTTAAGAGCTCAATCAGATGCTGTTGGCGCTATGAGTTATTTATACCCTGAAAGTGTCCCTGAAAATGATGCAAGAGAAATTAAATTAAAAGCAAATCTTAAAGAAATAAACCCAAACAGGATAAGAGAACTTGAAGAACTCACAGGACATGATGTTATTGCAATAAATACTGCTTTGGGCGAACAGGTAAGTGATAATGCTGCGGCTCATATTAACAAGGGAAGAACAAGCGCGGACACCACCGAAACCGCAAAAGCAATGCAACTCAAAAAATCAATTGAGGTGATTGCGGATTCACTTGAAAATTTAAGGGATATTACTCTTGAAAGAAGCGTTGACTGGATGAACATTCCCCACATGGACACGACCCATCTTTACGATGCTTTGCCAACAGTTCTTGGAAGACCTTTTGCGCATTATGGGGAAATGCTCCAATCAGATTTGGAATTTTTGGATTATGTTTACAACAATTCAATAAAAGGAAAATGGGGCGATGCAACAGGAAATCATCATTCCGCAACTGCTTTAAAAATGAATGGAAAGAAACTTGAGAAACTCTACTGCGAAGGATTTTGTGAAGTTGGTCATATGATGGCTCCGGCTCAGATACCGGGGAGAGAATTTATTGCGGATTGCGTTTATGCTTTGGCAAGAAGTTCAGAAACTTTAGGAAACCTTGCTCATTATATCAGGATGGGAAGAAGCGATGATGTTGGTATTTTTAAATTCCCTATGGGAGATAAAGGTTCCTCAGCAATGCCTCACAAAGATGCCAAAGGCGGAAATCCGAGAAGAGAAGAACAAACTGAAGGTTTTACAAATTACATGAGAGGGGTTATGCAGACAACTTTGGGTTCCTGCGGTTTAGATTATGGAAGGGACTTAAGAGCTTCGGCAACAGATAGAATAACTCTGGAAGAATCTTTCAAATGGGGAGATTATGTTATAAGAAATCTTGCAAAAGTATTGTATGTTCTTGAAGCTGTTGAAGACAGATGCAGGGAAAGAGTAGAACGTTCTTATGGGGTCCCGACTTCCCAACAAGTCATGACTTATTTGACAGACAGGACAAGAACCGAAAATCCAATGACGAGGGAATACGCTCATGATTTAGTTGCGAAACTTGCCACCGAAGCATACGATGCCAAAAGACCTTTTGTTGAAATAGTGCTGGAAAATAAAGAAATCACTGACCTATTACCTGAAGATACTTTAAGAAATATTACAGATCCTATTCAATATATTGGTCAGAGTAAAGAAATTATCGGGGATGTTTATGCAAACTATCATGGAAAAAAGACATTTAAAGGTCGAAGAGTTGATAGTGATTATTTGGAATGATTTATTCAGAGAAATTAAATTCAGTGTTAGATGAAGTGAAAAAAGTTATTGCGATGAAGGAAACTTTATTTTAGTCTTTAGTTTTTTGCTTAGTTTTTTAATTTTAGTTATTTCCTGACTGTTTTTGATTTTTATAATATTTTTTCGGTAAAGCTCAAGAAGGTCATTTTTATTTTCATGAAATATAAAATTTATTCTATCCATAAGAAAATTGTATTTTTTGGTTTCATTGCTCAGATTATAATGCCCGAATTTATAGTCTAATTCAATTTTTCCAAGGACAGGTTCAAGCAGTTCATCAAAATGCAGATAAATATATTTTGAATACAGATTCAGTCGCCCTTCCAGTTCAAATCTTCTATTTGAATAAAATATATATTGATTAAGCATGCTGTAATTTGATATTTTGCTGGTTCTTCTTATGAAATCTGAATCTTCACCCACATTTATTGATTCATCAAAACCATTGGCTTCATCAAAAACATCTTTTTTTACAAGAATGAAAAACCCGCCGCCTATTGGACTAAAATAAGAAGAAAGTTTGAAATAAATATTCACTACAATGTTAGCGGGAATATCTTTTACACTAAACGGATGAAGAAACTGGAAAACATTCGCGAGACCGAGATTCTCTTTCTCTACATGCTTTATGAGTCTTGCAAGAAAATCTTCATCCGGAATTATTACATCTGCGTCAAGAAACAATAAATATTCTCCTTTTGCTTTTTTCCTGCCCTGATTCCTAGCAGGTCCCGGACCTTTTTTATCTACCAAAATAAATTCAGAGCCGAAAGATTTTGCTATTTGAGGTGTTTTATCCTCTGAATGCGAATCGCAGACGATAATCTCATAATTATTATATGTCTGCTTTTTTATCGAGTCAAGCAGATTAAGAATGTACTTTTCTTCGTTCAAAGTAGGGATAATTATAGAAATCAATGGATTTGAAATAGACATAACATTAATTATTTATTTTTAGTAAATTGGTTTTGTATCCGGCAACTTATTCTTAAAGAAATAGATTTATTATTTTACACCTATAATTATGAACTCGGAAATTAAAAAATTAAACTCGCAGGCTCAAATTCACTCAGAGAAATTAAATTCAGTGTTGGACGAAGTAAAAAAAGTTATTGTGGGGCAGGAAGAGATTCTTGATAAACTTATTATTTGTTTAATAGCGGACGGTCATGTTCTTCTTGAAGGAGTTCCCGGACTGGCAAAAACTCTGATGGTAAATACTTTGTCAGAAACCTTTAATGTAAACTTTTGCAGGATACAATTCACCCCGGATTTGCTCCCCGCGGACATAACAGGAACCCAGATTTATGACAATAAAAAAGGAAATTTCTACACGCAAAAAGGACCAATATTCAGCAACTTTATTCTCGCGGATGAAATTAACAGAGCTCCTCCAAAAGTACAGTCAGCTTTGCTTGAGGCAATGCAGGAAAAACAGGTAAGCATTCAGGGAAACACTTTTAAACTTGATAAACCATTCCTTGTTTTGGCAACACAGAATCCAATTGAAACCGAAGGAACTTACAAACTTCCTGAAGCTCAGGTTGATAGATTTACATTTAAGTTAATAATCGAATACCCAAAGAAAGATGAAGAAAAAATTATTATCCAAAGAAATACGCAGGGAATTGAAATCAAAACAAAACCCATCATGAACTCAAAAGAACTAATCAAGATTCAGGAATTCAACAGGAAAATTTATGTTGATGAGAAAATTGAAGAATATGTTGCATGCATTGTTGACGCAACAAGACATCCTGAAGATTACGGCTTGAAGATAAGAGAACTGATTGATTATGGGGCTTCTCCAAGAGCCTCAATATGGCTCATTTTAGCGGGAAAAGCTCATGCTTTATTAAACGGTCGCGGTTATGTAATCCCAGAAGATATAAAAGAAATAGCTCACGATGTTTTAAGGCACAGAATAATATTAACCTACGAAGCAGAGGCAGAAGATATAATGGCAGATAAAATAATCGATGATATTCTTTCAAAAATAGAAACCCCTTAGATAAAATGCCTAAAGTAAAAGAGATAATTGGAAAGGTAAAAAAACTCGAAATAAAAACAAATAAATTGGTTGAGGGTCTCATGTGCGGAAACTATCATTCAGTTTTTAAGGGAAGAGGAATTGAATTTTCCGAAGTAAGGGAATATATCCCGGGCGATGATATCCGGACAATTGACTGGAAAGTTACAGCAAGATATAATTCGCCTTTTGTAAAAGAGTTTATAGAGGAGAGAGACCTTGATATTTATATTGTCTCAGACATCTCGGCAAGCGGTAATTTCGGTCACAGAAAAGCAAAGAAAGAAATTGGGTTTGAAATCTCCGCGGCATTGATGTTTTCAGCGTTGAAGAACCATGATAATGTGGGTATGTGTTTATTTACCGATAGAATCGAGAGATTCTTCAGACCAAGAAAGGGCAAGAAACACTTGCTTGCAATGCTAAGGGAATTAATTTATTATGAACCAAAACACAGGGAAACTGACGTAAATAATTCTTTAGTCCATCTAAGCAAAATAATAAAAAAGAGAAGCGTGATTTTTATAATATCCGATTATGTTTCCGGGTCATTTGAGAAACCCATAAAATTTCTAAAGAAAAGGCATGATGTAATACTTGTGAAATTATCTGATTCAATAGAAAAAGAGATTCCTAATTTGGGATATATTTTCCTTGAAGACGAGGAAACCGGGGAACAGGTTCTTGTGAATACCGCAGACGAAAATTTCAGGAATACTTACAAAGCTCAAGCCAGTAAAATAAACAATGAATTATTAAGAAAAATGAAAAAGTTAAAGATAGATATTATTCAATTAAATACTGATGATTCTTTTTATGCTCCTCTTAGAAAATTCTTCGCGTTAAGGAAAAAGAGGATGGTGAGATAAAATGGGATTTGAATTTGGAGAACCCTGGATATTAATTTTTTTATTAGTTGTCCCTTTGATTATTTACTTTTACAAAATCTACAACGAAAAGAAAAAAAGAAGTTCAATCAAATTTAGTTCTCTGGGAATTATAAAAAATGCAGGTTATAAAAAAATAAACCTGCGTGCGCACCTGCCATTTATTCTTCTCCTGATTGCAGTAGCTTCAATAATTATTGGTTTGGCAGACCCAACAATCCCTCTGAAAACCGAAAAAGAAGGGGTGAATGTGGTCCTTGTTATTGATGACTCAGGAAGCATGGCGGCAGCAGATTATAAACCAACAAGACTGGAAGCCGCTAAAAAAGCTTCGGAAATTTTGATAAACAGTCTTGAACCAAAAGATAATATTGGTATTATAATATTTGAATCAGGAGCCACTACCGCGGCTTATTTAACTCCTTTCAAAGACCTTGCAGTTGAAAAATTAAAATTAATTGAACAGAGACAGGGTAAAACCGCAATAGGCGATGGTTTGGGTTTGGGGATTGATATGGCGATTTCCATACCAAACAAGAAAAAAGTTGTAATCTTATTAAGCGATGGAGTGAATAATGCAGGGGTTGTGAGTCCTGCGGAAGCAATTGAATTTGCGAAAGTAAACGATATTCAGGTCCACACCATTGGAATGGGTTCTGAAGAACCAACAATACTTGGTTATGATTATTTTGGAAGACCTCAGTACGCTGAACTTGATGAAGGAACCCTGAAAAATATTGCTTCTGAAACCGGAGGGAAATATTACAAATCCGTTGACCAAAATACCCTGGATGAAGTTTATGAAAATATCAGCGAGAATATAAAAAGGGAGTGGGAGAACACAAGCATTAAGGATTGGTTTTTTGTGTTTGCTTTGATTGTGTTGCTGATAAATATTTATATTATTTACGGGAGGTATCGGATTGTTGTTTAAATTAAAATGAATATAAATTGCGGGTTACTGGGAAGATTGATTTTTGCCTTGGCACTTAGTTTAATGTTTACCGGAACAAATATTGTTTTTGCGGAAGATATTGTTTTTTCATTAAACCAAACAGAATATTATTTTCTTATTGGTCAGGATGCGATAATTGAAATGGATGAAAACAACACTTACGGGAAACGAATTAAAGGACAATTAACTTATACAATTACGCAGGAAATTAATCAGGGCGGTTTCTATAGTTCAAAAGTTCATTCACAATCAAAATCATTCGTTGTGGAAAATGGATATAGTAAAGCAAATTTTGCTTTTGGAACTTCTGATCAACCAACAACTTTAAGGGTAAAACTGGAATTTAATTACAATGAAAAAGTTCCTGTGACAATTGAACTTGATGAATTTTTAATCTATTTTGTGGAAAATCAGAATCAGCAAAAAAATGAGGAAGATCCTATGCAAAGTTCTTCTGAGAAATCAGAGCAACAATCTCAGGAACAACCACAACAAGAACCCCAGGAACCTCAACAACATCCCGCGAGCAGTAAAATTCAGAACAACCAGATGAATCAGGACACAAAGGCCCTGAAACAACAGATGGATAAACAGGTTCAGGAACAAAAACAAATGGAGGAAGAATTCAAAAAGAATCTTGAGAATAATTCTGAACTTCAGGAAAAACATCAGGAAATGATGGATAAAGGGTACACTCCTGAAGAAACTTCTCTTGACCCCTCAGCAAATGATTCAGGTAAATTTGAATTTAATTACAGCAAGCCTGGAGGTGAAAAAGCTTCTTTGAAAGGCGAGATGAAGAACGGGACTATGGAGAATCTCAGGTCTCTGACTGAAGAAGATAAACAGGAAATGATGCAAAAACTTGGGGAGAACAAAGAGTTTCAGAAATTCAATGAAGAACAGTTAAAAAGATTTAATAACACGCAACCTCAATTTAATCAATTAACCCAGAACCACACGGAAATAACCATTCCTTACAATAACAGCGAAGGAAAATCCATGAATATCACTGCTGAATATATTGACGGGGAAATTGAAAAAGTAAGTTTATCAGAAAAAAAGGACGAAGAAAGTTCAAATAATCTGTGGTGGGTGTTGCTGATTTTGTTGGCTTGCATTGTTGGTTGGGTTATTTACAATAAATATTTTAGAGTTGTTAACCCGCAAACAGAAATTGCTGAAATAAACCTAAACAAACCCGTTGATTACAAAAAAGAAGCAAAAAAAATGATTGTTGAGGCTGAAAAATTGTTTGGGGATAAGAAAGAAAAAGATGCCTATGAGAAAGTTTCTCGGGGAGTAAGATTTTATTTCTCTTACAAATTAGGAACTAAAAAAGAAATCACAAACACAGATTTGCTAAAACTGATGAGGAAGAAAAAAAATGGAAAATATCTGGATGTGCAGAAATGTCTGGGTATGTGCAGTCTTGTTGAATTCGCAAAGTATAAACCAAACCGGAAAGACTTTGACAAGATTGTTGGGATTGCGAGGAAGGTTGTTGTTTAAGCGAACAATCTGATAAGATTTTAAATTGATTATACATAAATGGGAGAGCGAAATAACTTGACTGAAGGATCTATTTTAAAATCCCTGATAACTCTATCAGTACCCATTATCTTTGCGAGTATATTGCAATCAGCTTATCAATTAATAGATACTTTTTGGGTTGGGCGGCTTGGCACAGATGCAATCGCCGCAGTTTCCATTAGTTTCCCTCTTATTTTTCTGATTATTTCTTTAGGGGGCGGATTATCAATAGCAGGCACAATTCTTGTTGCTCAATACAAAGGTAAAAAGAACAAAAAAGCAATAAATCATATTGCGTGTCAAACTTTGTTGATGATGGTTATTGTCTCAATCATCCTTTCTGGTTTAGGTTATTTTTTATCTCCTCAACTTATTAGTTTGATGGGAGTTGAATCCAGCGTTTTTTCAGGAGCAGTTTCGTATATGAGAATTTCTTTTATTGGAATGATTTTTATGTTTACCTACATGGTCTTTCAATCATTGATGAGGGGTGTTGGGGATGTTAAAACCCCTTTGTATATTGTTTTTGGAACTGTTCTTTTAAATCTTATTCTTGACCCTTTATTTATTTTTGGGTATTGGTTTATTCCAGCTCTTGGCGTGGGTGGGGCTGCTGTTGCCACAATAATTACTCAGGGAATAGCCGCAGTAATTGGCATAATAATATTGCTGAGAGGGAAACATCAAATACATTTGCGATTAAGTGATTTAAAACCTGATGTTCCTTTGCTCAAAAAAATGTTTAAGTTGGGAGTTCCAGCTTCCATTGAACAATCAACAAGAGCGTTAGGTATACTTGTCATGACATTTTTAGTTGCGGGTTTTGGAACTCTTACCTTAGCCGCTTATGGTATTGGGGGCAGAATATTAAGTTTCATTGTTCTTCCTGCAATAGGATTGTCTATGGCAACTTCAACTTTAGTTGGTCAGAACATTGGCGCAGGGAAAATGGAAAGAGCGGAAAAAATAGCAAAATTAAGTTCTTTAACAGGATTCATTATTTTAACTCTAGTGGGAATTTTATTTTTTCTATTTGCTGAGCAGATTTCCGCAATCTTTATTCCAGGGGAATTGGAAACCATTAAAGCAACCGCTTTGTTTATTAAAATAATGGCTTTAACTTTTGGATTCATTGGAGTGCAAATGTCTTTGAACGGGGCTTTTAGGGGTTCAGGGAACACAATGATTCCTTTGGTTTTATCCATAGTTTCCCTGTGGGTTCTAAGATTTCCTTTAGCTTATCTATTATCAAAACACACAGTTCTTGCAGAACTCGGTATCTGGATAGCGTTTCCAGTGGCTAATGTTATTGCCGCAGTTATAACAATTGCTTGGTTCGCAAAAGGGACCTGGAAACAAAAACAATTAACCGAAGATATTAAACTAACAAAAGAAGTTACCAAAGAGACAATTATTGAAGAGGGGGTTAATTAAATAATTTAATCTTTTGCCAGAGATATGGAATTGAGTAAATTAAAAGACCTTGTAGAGATAATGAGAGGGATAAAAAATATTCACTCATAACTAATCCAATCACTCTTATTAGAAAGTATCTCCCCATTATCAATATCCAACTCAACTATCCACGCTCCGATATCCGGTGAAAATTTGTTGTTTCTCTTATTTGATTCGCTAAGAAAAGTTCCCAAATGATAACAAACAACATTATTATATAAATGGCAATTGGATATGTGTTTATGACCCACGCCAAGAATGTCCGGGTTGGTTTGGCATAAATTTAGATATTCATTAAATTCAGATAATCCTTTATACAGAGACCCTCTGCTCGGATGGATTATTTCCATAGCAACTCCATCTTTCAGTTTAACAAGACCATCATACTTACTAAGATAATCTATGTCACTTCTTTCATAGCATAATTTTTCAACAACATTCTTGCCTTTATGATTCTTAATCAAATGATTGCCTGAAATTAATTTCATATTTAAATCTTTTTGTTTTGGGATTAAATTATTAAAATGTTTTATCTGTTCTTCCATTCCAAAACAATCAAGAAGCAGTTCATTTGTTTGACGGCGGTGTATTTTATAACCTTCAAACAAATCACCCCCGTGAAATATCTGTTTTACCCCGCGTTCTTTTAATAAATCCAGATAATCTAAAATATAATTTTCATTTGCATGCTTATTGCCAATATGCCAATCACTTGTAAATCCAAAAAAATCAGAGTCGGTTTGGTGAGGATAATTTAACTTATCCTTACTCCTCATACTTATCTATTGACTTAAAGAATAATAAAAAATTGAAGAAACAATTACAATTCAAACACAAACCTCATACAAACCCCCCATAGTCTTAATCTCAAACTTTCTATCCAAGAATTTCTCTATAACCCAAATATTGGTTTTTGTGTGGTTGGTTAGTTCAGAAATTTTGCAACCAGAATTTCCCTCCGCAAGACCCATAAAAGGAATCAACTGGTCTGCAAGATGTTTGTCAACTGTCGCCCCCGAATTAATTTCCTTACTCAAGATCTCAGCGCATTCGCTCCCAACTTTCTCAGCTTTTTTTCTAATTTCTCCGAGAGTTCCCGCCCCCAAAATAGTTTTATCTGTCCAGAGTTCAATTCCTGTTCCGACCGAAGTTGAATCAACATATTCGGTTTTTATTTCAACGGGTAGATTTAATTTCTCAAGAATTTTCTTTGCCCCATCAACCTGCCTTTCCGCAACTTTTGCGTTTTTCAGTTTTTCAGAAACAATTGAGATTCCTTCAATTTTATCAACTCCGCCATCGATAGAAAAACCTTTCAATTTTGATGGGAAAATATCCGCAACAACTTTAGCTCCGCCTCTCGGATAAAACCCGTGTTTGAGAATTTTCACATCCGCTTTAAAACCAAATCTTTCCAGAATCGGCAAAAATACTTTCTGGAGATAAACAACTGAAGGAGCCCATTTCCCAAAAGTCCCTCCCCCAATAATCTCAATTTTAAGAGGTTTAATTAAATTAACGCATGCGGGAAAAATAGCCTGCAAAACCAGACCCACAGAACCCGCGGTTGAAATATTAATTGTCAGTTTTTCCTTGTTAATTTCCCCAGGATGAAAAGAAATCTCTTCTGAGCCAATTTCGCCCCCTTCAAGCTTTGCATTGCACAGTTCAGCAACAGCGGATATCGCCGCCAGATGCTGAGCTTTTAGCCCTGGTGTGGGTCTCCCAGCCCTTATATTGAATATATGAACTGGCTTCCCGGTTAAACAGGATAAAGCCACAGAAGTCCTTAGTATCTGACCTCCCCCCTCAAGGTAATTTCCATCAATCTCCATCATAAAATTCTTTCATTTTTTGATTAAATACTCGGTTACTAACTAGATTATTGGAAGTTTCACTTTTATAGGTTTGGTGGTAATTATTATATCACTGCCCCCTATTTTGTAATCAATTATAAAAGTAAATTGATATGGTGAATATTCTCCTTCAAAACAATTTGGGCATCCTTGTAGTTCTCCAGAAGCAGTTAAATTATCTTTGGAGAAACCAGATATCTCATAATCTATCACTAATGGTTTGTCATAACTAGAACCGCCATCCCAATAAAGTTCAGATACTTTAGTATCTTTATTTTTGTTTAGACGAGCAACTTTTACATTATTTTTATATAATTTTAAATAAGTAATATTATTTTTAGCAATATTTGGGATTATCACTTTAATTGATCTTCCTTCAGGATACTGACCCTCACTAATATAATCAGGTTCAATTATAATATGAATCTTTTCTTCAGAAGGTAAAATCTCAGATAAATCCCAATCTATTATTGGAGGAATACCGATAATTAAGAAAATAGTTAAAATAATTACTAAAATTATATTAATTTTTTCCAGTTTCATATTATAAATATCCCTAAATAATTTATCTAAATACTATTTTTATGCGGCTGTAGTCTAGTGGTTAGGATCCTGGCTTCCCACGAAAATTTTGATATTATAAACCAGGTCAAGTTTCGGTAACAGCCAGTAACCCGGGTACATTCGTTTGACTTTGTTTAAACAATGCCGTAATCAAATCCCGGCGGCCGCATTTAATCTATTTATAGTGATAATTATGAATTCCAGAAAATTTAAAGGAGCTTCTGTGGTAATAAGTTCAATTATGCTTATAGGTGTTCTACTTGTGGTTACTTCAGTTGCTTACACCTGGGGGATGCCAATGATTCAGAGAAATATGGATAAACCAACTTTGTACAAAGCGGAAAATTTCCTTTTCAAACTTGATAAAAAAGTTGATGAGGTCGCAAAATTAGGTTCAATAGAAGAACTTGTTTTTAATATTCCCGGGGAAATAAAGATAAACGCAAAAAACAACACAATAGAATTCTCGGTGCAAACAGAAACTGCTATCTACGGAGGAGGACAATTTATATGTTTCAGCAAAAGTTGCAACACAACAGGAGGCGAGTTTGGAAAAGATTCTTATTCTGTTACCGGAGTTTATGTTCACATGCTCGATAATTACGCTTCTCTCACAACTTACAAAATAATCTACAGGAATCTCACGAAAAGCGACGGGAGTGTTTACCTTTTGGATATTATAACCCCATACAACGCAACCATTATAGGCTCTGAAGGTTCAAAGATAGTGATAAGCAAAATGGGTGAGGAAAGAGGACCTTTCACAAAAACACTTGTATTAGTAGATATTAGATAAAAATCTATATTTTTATGAAGGGACAGCATAAGGCGATTAATGAATTATTGTTATTTGGCATAGGTGCATTAATAACCTTATCTCTTGCGGGAACCGTCGCTTCTTTTGTCACTTCACTTCAAAAACAGGCTCAGACAGAACAATATTATATAATGTCCAACCTTGTTTCAATGGCAACAACAAAAGCGTATCTATGCGGAAAATCAGCAGATTGCAGCATCACCGTGGAAATCCCTAAAAAATTATCTGATGCAAGATACACAATTTCATTAAGCAAGAATTATATTAATGTTCGCAACTTTAGAAGCGATGGAGGGATAACCAGAAAATTATCCAACTTCGAAGACATCTTAACAAATGGGTTGGCAACAAGTTCAGCGGGATATTTTGTATTGCATTCAACTGAAGACAGCGTAATAATTTCAAGATAATGGTAAAAGTAATTATTAGAAAGAGGGTTAAGAAAAGGAAACCAATAAAACTAAAGAAAAGTATAAACTATGTTTTAAAAAAGAGGCCTATTGTAATAAATTACATACCGCCTAAATTAGAAAGACCTAAGGAAGAACCAAAAAAAGATAAACCACCTCAATGGCAATTTCCTCCAAATTTTGAATGGATGAACAAAGATAAAAAGAAAGCCGTTAAATGGGAAGGTTTGCCTTTTCCATATGTAGAATCAAATATAAAACCAATCGAAAAATCTTTCAAAAAACAGGACTTGCGCACAATATCAATAAAATATCCTTTAATTCCAAGTCAACCAAAAAGAGGGGAAGAAATATACGCTTATACTCATATACATTGGAATGACGCAGGTAATGAACTAATCTATCAAATTGTGGAGCCGGAAATAAGCGAATATGATAAGCAGGTTTTGAATGTTCTGAAAGATTACATCAGGGAAAAAATTGATATTGATTTTGCGGCAATAAAAAAGTTTGAGGCAAGAAATTACATCTTTAAAAAAATTGATGATGCTATTGATTATTTCAAATTAGATCTTCCAGAATCAATGATAAAAATTTTCAGGTATTATGTTTACAGGGATTTCCTTGGTTTTGATATGGTGGAACCTTTATTGCAGGATGAGAATATAGAAGATATTTCATGCGATGGAACAAATATTCCGTTTTACATCGTGCATAGGGATTCAAGATTTGGTTCGATAAAAACAAATGTTGCTTTTGATAATGCTGAAAAACTGGATTCTTTTGTGATGAAACTGGCTCAGAGATGCGGAAGGGATCTTTCTGTTGCTCACCCTTTGCTTGATGGTATCCTGCCTGATAACAGCAGGGTCCAGGCAACTTTAGCAACAGATATTGCAAGAAGAGGTTCAAACTTTACAATTCGTAGATTTAGCAAAGAACCTTTCACCCCATCAAAACAAGTATTGTCTCACACATGCGACATTAATATAATGGCCTATCTTTGGTTTGCAATGGAAAATGGTCGTTCTATCTTAATTTCAGGAGGGACGGGTTCAGGTAAAACTTCTTTTTTAAACTCAATTTCAATGCTTGCGAAACCAGAAGAAAAGATTGTGAGTATTGAAGATACTGGTGAGCTTCAATTGCCTCATCCAAACTGGATACCAGAAGTTGCGAGGTCAGCGCTTACCACAGGAGGTCGGGGTTCAGTAACTTTATTTGATTTGCTAAGAGAAAGTTTAAGGCAAAGACCTGACCGGATTATTGTTGGTGAGGTTAGGGGTAAAGAAGCTTTTGTTTTATTTCAGGCAATGGCTACGGGACACCCCGGACTCGCAACCATCCACGCCGAGAGTATTGATACTTTGATTGACCGTTTAATAACAGAACCAATAAACCTTCCTTCAACTTTGCTTGAAATTCTGGATGTTATTGTTTTTATTTCGAGAGTTAAAATAGGAGATAGAATATTCAGAAGAATAACTGCTATAGAAGAAATTGCTGGAATGGATTACAAAACAAAAAGACCTTTAGTAAATAACTTTGCGAAATGGGACCCAAAATCCGATGAATTTATAATCGCGGATAAATCTGTGGTGCTAAAAAATATTGTTGACCGAACAGGAATAAACGAAGTTGATATGGATGCGGATATTTTAAATAAAATAAAATTTCTCAACTGGCTGGCAAAAAACCAAATTAGCGATTATAAACAGATAGGAACTTATTTTGCTCAATACAACGCGGATAATGCTGGATTCCTGGAAAATATTGGGGAAGTTGATGAAAGAACCATACCTCCAAAGGAAAGAGAAAAACGAAATAAACACAAAAGAGAACATCATGGGAAAAAACATAAATGAAATTATGATCACTTAATAAATATAAATATGGGCATGACAGGATTTTCCAATTTGTGTTTTCTTTTGGGTTGAGGTATTTTCTTTTTTAAAAAGAAAATCCTCATTTGAACCTGCGACCCCCGCCTAACTTCTTCACCCACTTTAATAATTGATTAATTGTTGACCAATTACCTTTTTTGGGGTGCAGAACTTGTTTTTTCAAAGAAAAAACATATGTTCTACTTTCCGTAGAACATCCTTTTCAACAATTACGTTGAAAAGGGTTCTCCTTAGAAGGGCGGTGCTCTATCCAATTGCTCAAAACCGCAATTTTTAGTGTTTGCGATTCTACTGAGCTACATGCCCATTATTTAACTTAACAAATAAAAAGGTTTATGGATGTTGACAAACTTAAGTTGAAAAAGATACTAAGAGAGCTTGAAAGCGTGAGAGGACGGCATACAGAACTGGTAACCTATTATATCCCCGCAGGAAGCGATTTTAACAAAGCCTCTGAGTTTATCGGTCAGGAAATAGCATTAACAAGAAATGTGAAAAATAAGACAGTAAGAAAAAATGTTCTTGGGGCTCTTGAAAAAATCACCCAGGAATTAAAGTTATACAAAACTCTGCCAGAGAATGGTTTTGCAATATTCTGCGGAAATGTGTCAAAAGATGAGGGCAAAACAGATCTTAGACTTTATATAATAACCCCGCCAGACAAAGTAGGAATTAAATTATACAGGTGCGACCAGAAATTTGAAACCGAACCTTTAAAAGAATTTATGAAAGAAAAAGCAAGTTACGGGGTTATCTGTATGGACAAAAGCTCTGCTGATATTGCGGTAATCTACGGAAAAAGAGTAACTATTTTAAAACACATGACCTCGCTTGTTCCCGGAAAAACAAGAGCTGGTGGACAAAGCAGCGTAAGGTATTCGAGAGTAAGAGAAAATTTATTAGTTTCATTCCTTCAGAAAATCGCTGCAACAGCTAGAGAATTGCTTGAGAAAGAAGATCTCAAAGGAATAATTTTATCAGGTCCAGGACCAATAAAAGAAAAATTTCAAAAAGAAAATTATCTTCTTAAATCCCTTGCGGATAATGTTATTGGTATTGTTGATACTTCGGACACAGACAAACCCGGAATTAGGGAAACTCTGGAAAGAGGGAGAGAATTAATAAAAGAAACCGAGTTTGTGAAAGAACAGGATTTACTAAAAGACTTTTTCGTTAAACTGAGCCAGGGAAAAGGTGAAGTGGTTTACGGGGAAGTGGATTCGTTTATGGTTATTGAAAAAGGAAAAGCAGAGATTGTTCTTGTTTCAGAAGAATTTAAAAATATGGATAAAATTGAAGATTTGTGCGAGCAAATGGGAATTCAAATGGAATTAATATCCACTTCGTCTCAGGAAGGAGTTGAATTTAATAACCTTGGGGGGATTGGGGCTATTTTGAGATATGTTTGATTAATTCACTATTAATTAAGAATCTCAATTATTTATTAATTTAAAAATATTGGGGTCAAAGAATCTTCAATTGAACAAAAATTAAAATTAGGCGATTATAATGTTGCTTTATCTGCGGCATTAGAATATTTAGGTCATAAGACTCTGAAGGAAATGGAAGATGTAATATCAACTTTGAAAACCGGACAAGAGATTTTAATTTCACCAAATATATTTGCTTCACCAGAGAATGAAAAGATTCATAAAATGGATTTCTATAAAATAAAAAATAGTGTAGGTGAAGAATATGGGGTTGGAATTGGGAAATGTGAAAGAACTATGTTTTCTTCTGAAGAATATGAATCATGGATTATTAATTTAAAAACAAATTGTACTCAAAGAATATATTCCTAAAACCAAATCACTTATTTTTCTTCCCGGAAACAACGCACATCCCAACAAGAATAATAATTCCAGCAACAAAACCTATTTCCTGCAAAGGGATAATCTCATTAAGTTCCTGAAAAACTGGAAGAATTGCCAGTGTTACACAAACACCAAATAAACTTGCAAGTAATCTTTCTAAAACAAAATCATTTTTTTCCATAATTTATTAAGTATAATTATAGATTAATTTTTGGTTTATCAAAATCCGCATTATTAAAACTATTATTTCTTAAAATCAGCTTTTTTGAATTCATAAGCCCCGCTCGCAAATTTAGTTTTGCAGTTTTTGCATTCCCAGATTCCGAAAGAGGTTCTTCTCACAGTTTCTTCTCTTGCGCAAATCGGACAGTTATGCTGTTTTTTTGAGGTTTCAAATACTTTGTTGTAAATTACTCTCAGTTTTTTCCCGTATCTTGCTCCAAATTTTCCTGCCGCATTTGCTTTCTTTGTTGCCATAAATAATAATAAATTTTTTAAAGAAACCCTATTTATCTAATGTAATGTATATATGAGTCGGGTATTTGGCAATTTACTTAAAACTTTTCTCTTATTTATAGGGATTTTATTCTTAGGTTCTCCAGTATTTGCAATTAATGTAACCTCCTGTTCGCTTCTCGGAGATACAAATGGGGAATATAATTTAACCGGCGACATTACAGATATGAGTTCTGATATATGCCTAAAAGTCACTGCAACCGGAATAACAATTAATTGTCAGGGATACAAAATTTCAGGAAACGGAACAACAGGGATTTATTCAAACAAATACAACACAATTATAAAAGACTGTGTTTTGGAGGGATGGGGAAAAGGAATTCATTATGAAGGTTCCAACAACGGGGGTATAGAAAACACAACAATATCCTCCTGCGGCGAAGCGGGAATTCATTTCTCAGTATCTTCAAATAACATTCTTAAAAACAATATCCTAAGCAACAATTATTATGGAATTAAAATTGGGTATTCCAACAACAACAAAATTTATAACAATTTACTCAACAACACAAACAATATAAACTTTTATGGGACGGGCTCAAACAATTTTTGGAACACCACAAAACAAAAAGGCGCTAGAATCTGTTCTGAAGGAAATTATATGGGAGGAAATTACTGGGCAACTCCAGCCAGAACCGGGTACTCAGAAACCTGCGCAGACAACAATAAAGATGGATTTTGCGATGTGGGTTATAATCTCGACAATTTTTTTGGAGATAATCCTTCCAATATAGATTCCATTCCACTAAGCGATGAATATGTTCCTGATACTGTATCGCCGGAACTAAAAATAATTTCACCTTCTGACAATCAAATTTTCCATAAATTCATTTTAGAAATTACAATTGAGGTTCAGGATTCAACCCTGCATTACACAAACATATCAATAGGAAAAAATAGTCAGGCGGAAAATTACACAATCACCTATGATAGCGGAACAGTTACGGTTAATTTAAGTGTTTCTGTCGGGGGGTATTATAATATTACAGCCATCGCCTATGATTTGAGCGATAATTCAAATTCAACAACAGTATTCCAAATCTTAACTCCAATTGGGGTGACTGAGTGTTCCAATCTGGATTTACCTGGAGGAAAATATTATCTAACAAGAGATATAACCAATTCAGAAACAGCAAGTTGCATAAATATTCAGGCAGACAACATAACCTTTGACTGCATGAAACACACAATTTATTGTTCAGGGGGAAGTTACACCTCAGGAATTTATTTAAACGGGATTGATAACACAAATATAAGAAATTGCATTGTTAATGGATGGGACTATGGTCTGTTGCTGGAATCAGCTTCAAAAAGCGAAATCACAAATTCAACATTTTTTAATAATATTATAGGTATGTTTTTCAGCGCATCATCAGATAATAATATTTATAACAATATGTTCAATAACACAAATAATCTGGAATTTTACGGAACTATCCACCCTAATACCTGGAACATAAATAAGCAGGAAGGGGTTAGAATATATTCTACAGGGACCTGTATAAGCGGGAATTACTGGGCAAATCTAACCGGACAAGGATATTCAGATTATTGCGAGGATTCTGATATGGATGGGTTTTGCGATGAGGAATATGAAATTACCGAAGACAAAAATAATGAAGATAACCTTCCACTAAGCAATAAATTTGTTCCTGATTTGGAAGCTCCGAATACGAACATAAGCGGAACAGAAGATTCAGGAAATTCTTATAATTTTGGGGACTGGACAAATGCAGATTATGTGGAAATAAATTTAAGTTGTTCTGACTTGCGTTTAAATTGCAACAAAACTTTTTACTGCCTGGATTTAAATAACACGTGCGTGCCGGATTCAGTATATTCAGAATCAATTTTTATAGGATCTGAAGGAACAAGTTATATAAGATATTATAGCACGGATAAATCAGAGAATAAAGAATTAATAAACACAAGAACAATTAATCTATTATCCAGCACCTATAAAATATTAATTAATTATCCTTTAAGCAATTCTTATTTGAACAATTATAATATTACCTCAAGTATAAGCGTACTGGATAACAAAACTATGGATTATGTTAGGATAATCCTGAGCAATTTAACAGACACAATAGAAAATATAACCATCACCAAAAACGGAACTTTTCTTGTAAATTTATCGGCTTATGAAGATGGAATCTATACAATTTCCGCAACTTTTTATGATAAAAATGGGTTCAAAAACGAGTATGTCTCAGAAAATCTTATAATGGATACAGTTCCGCCGGTTATAACTTCTTTTGAAATGCTGGGAGAATATGATTTTGGAAGTAATTTTCTTCCCCTCTGCATTGCAAATGATAATCTAAAAGGTTCATTTAATGGTTTTGTTTCAGGATGGGATTCATTAACCGCCGGGGAACAAACAGCAACATGCACAGCAACAGACGATGCTGGTAATTATGCATTGGAATCCAGAAGTTATACAATAATTGCTCTTATATGCGAAGAATATCAAAAAAGATGCATGGGAAAGCAATCGCAAGCATGCGTTAACAATGCGTGGATTACCAGTGAAACCTGTGATTATGCCTGCAGCCCGGTTAACTTTGAATGTATATCAAGGCCACTTGACTGCGAAGGAGAAGAAAAAAGATGCAGTGGGGATAATCTGCAAATATGCGCAAATAATTCCTGGAAAACATCCAAAATATGCGACCTTGGATGCAACAGCACTTTGCTGGATTGCAACAGTTCAAAAAATCCTGTGGATATGTCCTTAATAATTATGTTGGTTGTTGCTCTTGTTTTTGTGATTGGGGGAGCGGCGATATTTATGTATTTTAAATCAACCAGAGAACCTGAGACCGATGACTTAACCAAGAAATTTGAGGACATTAAAGACAAAATAAAAGAACTGAAAATACAGGGAATCAATACAGCCCGTTCAGAAAAAGAAATTGGTCTTGCAAAGCAAGACGCAAATATGGGTTTAATTGAGATGGCAAAAACAAGACTGGAATCCATTGAAGGAAGACTAAGAAAAGCAACTCAAACAATTAAAGAAAAGGTTCCTCTAAATAAACCACCAGGACATCCTGATAAATAATTGATTATAATTTATAAAATTATTTGGTTTAATTTGTTATTCTGGCATATATTTAATATTAATTTAATCACTCTTAATTCAATCTATCCAACAAAAGTTATCTGCTTTGAAACTTCTCTTTGAATCGGCAATGGTCTGAAAGGCATTCCTTCTGTTTCTTTTCTAACATAAGCAATTAAATCCTCATAGTTCATTTTCTTAACTTCTCTAGATTCCCTAAATCTTACGGGCAATTCACCGTTCATTTCTTTTTCCCCCAAAACAATGCTCATAGGCACCCAGTCAACTTCCGCATCCCTTACTTTTTTCTGAACGCTTTCTGTTCTGTCATCAACTTCAACCCGGATATTATCTTTCTCTAATTTATCCGCAAGTTCATTTGCAAAATCAATATACTGGTCAGAAACAGGACATAGTCTTACCTGCGATGGCGAAAGCCATAAAGGAAGAATTGGATTCTTACATTCTTCTTTTTGAGTTATAACGCAATTTTCAAGCAGACTTGCAATAGTCCGTTCTATGCTTCCGAATGAAGAAGCGTGGAGAATTACAGGACAGTTTTTCTTGGTTCCTTTCTCATCAATATAACCGATTCCAAATCGTTCCCCATCTTTAACATCCCACTGCACTGTTGAAACCTGTATATTTGCGCCCTGCTCTGAAATTGTCTGGTATTCATTTTTAATCGCATAATAGTGGCTCATTTCCGGCATCAATTTGAAAAATGCGGGGACCTTCATTTTCTTGTTTATATCAATTAACCATTCTTTGTTTTCTTCATAAAAATCAACTGTGCCTTCCCATCCAAGCACCCACCGGCCATTTGCAATAACATCATCCATAAGACCAGCAAATTTATCGCACAGGTAAACAAATTCCTTTTTTGCTTCTTCAACAGAAGAACATGCCGCGTGCATATCAGTCATCAGGAAATTTCTCACCCTCTGCAATCCTGAAAGTTCGCCTTTCTGTTCCCTTCGAAAGCAGGTTGCCTCTTCATAAACTTTCAACGGCGATTGCTTATAGCTAAAATTAATTTTTTGCATAAACGGGAATCCCAGTGGGTCAGATGCGTATCTTAATAAGAATTTATCCTTTCCTCCCATCACCCAATAATCTCTTTCATGAAATTCATTCATCAACTGACCAACTTCATTATGGTCGCTTCTTATCAACAGAGGATTTTTCATTTTAACTGCGCCCCATTCTCTCGCAAGTTGGTAAGCGTAATCCAAAATTAAATCCTGAATCAAACAACCTTTTGGGTACCACTTAAAATGCCCTGAGTCAGAAACATCGCAGTAATCAACAAGCTCTAATTTCCTCATTAACTCAATATGTTTTGGCTCTCCTTTCTTCTCTTTCCCTTCAAGTTCATTTTTTACAAACTGCCGAAGTATTTTTATTTTGTTATCCTCGGATTTAAAAATATCGCAGTCTTTCCAGTTCTTTTCTGTGATTTCATAAGTTTTTCCGTCAGCATCCGCAAGAACAAATCTTGTAAATTCGCTTCCCTTCTTTTCCTTTTTTTCAACTTCTTTTTCGGCTGTTACAACTCTGCTAAGTTCTGCCAATGGATGTCCTTTGCATTCAATTCCGAAACTTTTGTAATAACCAAAAGGGGCTTTATAGAATTCAAATTCTTTTTTTAACTTTTCCTCGAGTTTCTTTTCAATCTCAAGGGCTGTTCCTTTCGAAGCCGGTTTGCTCCCGAATAATAGATGAACATAAGGATAAAGAACTATTGTTTTCTCATTTACCTGCTCAGCAACTTTTTTTATCTCCTGAAAAGAATTCTCCGCAATTTTTTCAGCATTTGTATCAGTCTCCTCAGCAGTCCAGAAAACCACAAGACATTGCCCGACTTTCCTCTCCATTTCCCCAGAAATCTCAATATCTTTTAATGCCTTTTTTGTGGCTTTATATTCAAGTTTATTTGAGTGAAGTAATAAGAGTCTCATAAATCAATTTAAAAAAGATACTTAATATCTATGGGCGACAGGTTTCAGTGCCTTCACATACACCTGCACTATTGCACTCATTGGATTTGCATTCATAATGCGTAGTGCAAGCAACTCCATTGGATTTACCAGCACTACAAGCTCTCCCTATGTTACAACAAGGTGATTTGCATTCATAATCATGATTGCAAGTAGCTCCATCATTTTTAAATGGAGAACAAGCAGTTGTGCTGCTGCAATAACAGTTACCGCCACATGAAGACCCCACTCCCGAAGTAAAACAATAATCTCTGGCTTCATCTCCAGTAGGACAAGTTGTTGAAGTTCCTCCTCCACTACCGCCGGTTCCGCCTATTTCACCATAAGGAAATATTTTTTGGCATTTTTCCATACAACCTTCATCATCCATATCAGAAACTGCGTAATGCAACCTGCAAACAGTTAACAAATTATCTTCCTTGCCATCCTTAGTTACATCACCAAGCAAAATAGTTGAAGGTAACTGACCTGTTTCAACATAAACCCTGCAACCTCTATTAAAAGCATCCTGGTTAGTAATCACACTTGTATCAGTACCTTGAATAATCATATAAATTATCAGAACAAGAACTAAAATAGCCGTAGTAAGTATAACAACAGTATTTACGGGTAAACTAATTCCTTTCAACTTCATAATAAATAGTTAGATACAGTAAGTAATTATGGACAACAAATTAAAAGGTATGTCACTTCCAATAGAAACAATTGTGGTTATTGTTGTTTGCATCTTGATTCTTATAATAGTAATCTTATTTTTCGGTGGAGGTTTTAATCGTCCTGCCGGCGAGATAACTCTTGAAGGACAACTAAGAACTGAATGCAATGAATGGGGAAGGGATTCAGGATACCAGCATGATGCTACTACCTATGAAAATAATGTTTATCCTGCTTTACAGACTAAATACCCAGCAACAGACGAAGGAGTTATATCTGCAAGAAAATTCTGCATTGGGTATTAATGATAAATATGGAAGTAAAGTTAAAAGGTCTTTCATTATCAATAGAAACAGTTATTATAATCGCAGTGTGTCTTTTAGTGCTTATAACAACTATCTTGTTTTGGAGAGAAGGATTTAATCCTCCAGCAAAAGATATAATTCTTGAAGGACAACTAAGAACTGAATGCAATAACTGGGGAAGAATCTCAAATAATAAATATGATACAACAACTTATAATGCTGAAGATTATCCTGAACTAAATAAATTTCATAATGATGCAGAAGATGCAAAGAAATTTTGCACTGGTTTGGAATAATTCTTTTATCTTATTTTAGGTCCAAGCTCCCCTAATTCAGTTTCATAATTCAAATATCTTGAAGCAATTTCTTTAAGACCTTCCCGTGAATGAATATCCGGAACTCCCTGGAATAATAATTCAGCCCCTTCCAGAAGTGAATTTATATTTGGATTTGAGATTACATAATCAGGCAATTCTTTCTTAGGAATAATCTCCGCTTCTTTAATTGTCTGGTGTATTTTCTCAATAAGAGATTCCATTTGTTGCTCTCTTTCTTCAGGAGTTTTTGATGGCATATAATGCGAAATAAATTCATCGCACTGATAAGCCGGGAAAAAATGCATACCTTTTAAATTATTTTCCAGAGAACCATAAGGAGCTCTCACATCAGTCCTCAAACCAATTGTAAATTTATCCATCATTTTTGCGTAAGACAATTCAACAACAACTCCTTCATCAAGAGGTTCATCTAAATTCGCCAATATTACATCGCTATTTGGCACAAAAACACCCATGTCAAGAAAATAAATAACATTTTGCACAGCAGGACCAATCTGGTCTGGATTAAGATAATCCGCAAGAGCTTCAGATAGATTGCCAAACTCAAACCCATCTCTCTGCGGGAAATTTGTGGTATATCCAAGTCCCTCCAACTTTTCAACCACTTGAGAATTAAAATGAGCTTCTCTGCCATTGAACAAAGCTGCTACGGGATAAATTGTGAGTTTTTCCTCCATAATATGAATTTAATAAAAAAAATAATCCTCTCTGCTAGTTTTTCGAATAAATCATCATTTTTTTCGAAAACTTTTAAAGAGTTCCTTTTAATTATTTAATTTATAAAAGGCTTATGGGTAAGAGAATAATTGCTAGGAGGAGAGGTAAGGGAAGTATGACTTACCGTGCTCAAAGAAAAGTAGAATTAAAACTCCCAAAAACAGAGGGAACTGCTAAAGTTACGGACATTCAGCACATATCAGGATGCAACTCCCCTGTGGCTGATTTAGAATTTGAGGATGGCACAAGATGCCAGATTATTGCCCCAATTGGGACATATACTAATAAAATTATAGAAGTTTCAGAAAAAGCTGAAATTGTGGCTGGAAATATTGTCCCAATATCAAAAATACCTGATGGAAGTTCAGTTTATTGCATAGAATCAGTTTTTAAAGATGGTGGAAAATTCTGCAGATCTTCCGGTTCTTTCGCAATTATAAAATCCCATGAAAAAGATTATTGTTTTGTTGAATTCCCATCAAAGAAAATGAAGAAATTAAGCGGAAATTGCAGGGCAATTATTGGAAAACCTTCTGGTTTTGCAAGAACAACAAAACCTTTCTTAAAAGCTGGAAATAAATGGAGATTTATGAAATCAAGAGGACATCACTTCCCAACAACTTCAGGAAGTAAAATGAACCCTGTTGACCACCCTTACGGAGGTAAAACGCATCCTGGTAGATCAACATCTGTGGCAAGAAACGCTCCACCTGGACAGAAAGTTGGTTCAATTGCTCCAAGAAGGACTGGTAAGAAAAAGAAGTAGATTATTTAAAATCTAAATTTATCTTAATTCTTTGAAGTTCCTTAAAAATAGTTATAGCAATAAAATTTTGCATAGTGTTCCACATCAACCAAAATAAGGTAATGATATTTAACAATAATATTATGACAAGGAAGAACCTCATTGCAGTTCTGATATTAGTCTTTCTTTTGATGCCTTCGGTTTCGTTTGCTGTGACTGATGTCTATTATTCTGTTGGCACCAACATTTCTGATTTGAAGAACGGTCCTGCCAGTGTTAGTATTGATGGCGGAGTGGCTGTGTTTAATGTGTCCCAGCCGGACAAGATTGGGGTCGGGGACAAAATAACCTACGCAGAAAATATCAGTTTTATTTCAGGAAGGATTAATTCTTCTGCTTATAATGTCACGACTGCCAGGGGCGCGGTTCCTTCGGATGTTTCTGATTTGGTTGTGTATAATATTACACGGGCGTTTAATTCACTTAATGATGCAGTTGATGCGGTAGACGGGGGTGTTTGCGCAAATGATTCCGAACATCTTAATACTTCTAATTTAACCGAGGGAAATTATACTCTGAATATTGCGTGCTATGGAGATGGGGCTGATACAACAGCTGTAACAATTGAAGGGTGGACAACCGGGGTCGATAATTATATCAGGATTTATACACCTGTCAACTCAAGTGAAGTCGGGACAAGCCAGAGGCATGATGGGAAGTGGAATGAGGAGAGGTATAGGTTAAATATCTCTAGCGAGTGGGGGTGTAATATTCTGGCTGT
>JAUVLW010000025.1 GCA_030600555.1 Candidatus Aenigmatarchaeota archaeon | reverse complement strand
CGGCTGGGAGGTATTGAACACAGCCACCCCGCTGTTAATACTAACACTGGCATGACCGTTCTTCAGGTCAGAAGTGTTGGTGCCCACAGAATAATAGACCTCAGTGGATGCGAAGGAAAGTATTGGAATCAGAAAAAATATTAAAATCCCGACAAAACTAATTCTTCTCATCGCCTCCAAATTTATTGAAGAGAATATCGGGGTTTTCATAATTATACTTCTATTTATACAATATGCGAAAATTCACTAATCACACAATAAATTCAACATCTTTTCAGTGGCTTTTATTGCAGCCATGACCTGGTCTGGATCAACACCTAAGGTGCAAAAAAGAGTTTTATTCCTCCAGGTTATTTTTGTTTCCACAAGAGCGTCTGTTTTCCCTCCCGGCGGGATTCTTATCTCATAATCCTCTAATTTAGGCAACTCCAAACCCAGCCTATCAACCAGAATTTTCTTAAGAGCATTCATAAAAGCATCATAACCCCCGTTTCCATCAGAATTCTCTGAATATTCTTTTCCTTTATATTTTATTGTCACAGTCGCATTAGGGATTAATTTAAATCCGCATGAAACCGAAACATCAATTATTTCCATATTCTTTTTCTCAGAAGAACCCAAAATATCAGATATTAAAAAAGGCAAATCGGTGCATGTAATCGCCTGCTTCTTATCCCCCAGCTCTATTATTTTCTTCAAAACATTATCCTTTTCTTCCCTTGATAATTCCAGACCCAATTTCTTAAGGTTTTGTTCAAGACTTGCCCTGCCGCTTAATTTTCCAAGAGCATATTCTCTCTCCCGACCAAATCTTTCAGGAACCAGTTTAGAAACATAAAGGTCTCCTTTTTTATCCCCATCAGCATGAACCCCCGCGGTCTGGGTAAATACATTCTCACCAATTATTGGTTTATTTGCGTGGATTCTAACCCCAGAGAATCTTTCAACTAATTTACTCACCCCATATAAACATCCTTCCTCAACATTAGTTTCGAACTTGGTTTTATCATTTATCGCAACAACTATTTCAGCAATATTAGTATTCCCGGCCCTTTCACCAAGACCGTTGATTGTGGCGTGTATTCCCTTTGCTCCGGATTCCGTTGCCTTAATTGAATTCGCGGTTGCCAGCCCGTAATCATTGTGGGCATGAAAATCAAAATGAGTTTCTGGGAATTTTTCAACCATTGCCTTAACATACTCTTTGGTTTCGTCCGGAGATAAAATCCCTAAAGTATCAGCGAGCATTATCCTTTCTGCGCCCAATTTATTAAGAGCCTTGGTTATCTCAAACACATAATCCCTGGATTCTTTTATACCTCTGCTCCAGTCCTCAAGATAAATATTTAATTTAATATTTCTTTTCTCTGCCTCTGAAAACACTTCTGAAATATCTCTTATATGAATTTCAGGGGTTTTTCTTAGCTGATTGGTAAGTTGATTTAGAGAACCTTTCACAAGCAAATTCATAACTTTTCCCCCGGCTTTGCCAACCCATTCAACAGATTTACTCCCGTCCACAAAACCGAGAATCTCCACTCTGTCCAGAAAATTATTCTCTTTTGCATATTCAAATATTTTCTCCGCTGCCTTGAACTCGCCCTCTGAAGTTCTTGCCGAGCATATTTCAATCCTATCAACTTTTAGGTGATTCAAAAGCATTTTGGAAATACTCAACTTTTCTTCAGGAGTAAACGAAAGTCCCATCATCTGCTCCCCATCTCTTAAAGTAGTATCAAGAAATTCTATTTTGACCATCAATTATTATGATTTATTCAAAATAGTGAGTTCTCCCAACCTAATAATTACTTTCATCACTAAATTATGACATATGACTTAATAATTATCGGAACAGGACCTGCGGGACTTACAGCCGCAATTTACGCAGCAAGATATAAAATGAAGGTTCTTGTGATTGGAGAACATCCCGGGGGAATGGTTTCAGAAGCCCATGAAATCCGCAATTTTCCAACCCATAACAAAATTACAGGCGAGGAATTTACAGAAAAAATGAATAAACAGGTTAAAAATTTAGGGATTGAGATTATTCAGGATTCTGTTATCAGCATTAAAAAAATTGATTCTTTATTCACACTTAAAACAAACCTGAAAGAATATCCAGCAAAAAAAATAATACTCGCAATGGGTTCGGAAAAAAGAAAACTGGAACTGAAAGATGAAAATAAATTTATTGGAAAAGGCGTTAGTTACTGCGCTACCTGCGATGCTCCGTTTTTCAGGGAGAAAATTGTTGGTGTTGTTGGGGGAAGCAATTCCGCATTAACCGCAGCTCTACTTATTTCCAAATTCGCGGATAAAGTTTATATAATTTACAGACAAGATAATTTTTTCAGGGCGGAAAAAATATGGGTCGAAGAAATTGAAAGCCACGACAAAATAAAAATAATCTTTAACTCAAATATTGCTGAACTAAAAGGCGACAATGTTCTTGAGGGGGTCAAATTAGATAATGGACGGGAATTAAAATTAGACGGGTTGTTTATAGAAATAGGCTCAATACCAAGCGTTAAACTGGCAGAGCATCTTGGAATCGAACTTGATGGAAATCACATCAAAACAGATAATAAACAGAAAACAAATGTTAATGGTATTTTTGCTGCCGGGGATATTACCAATAATCCTTTGAAACAAATAATCACAGCATGCTCAGAAGGTGCAATTGCGGCAAATTCAGCTCATCTTGAACTTAATTCAGAAAAGAACTCAAAATAACTTTATTTATTATATAAACTAATTAAATTATAGGTGAGTAAAATTTCAGAAATATATTTGGGTGGATGGGAACATAAAACAGTAATATTTGAAGGAAAATATGGCGTAAATATTAGAGACTATTCCACAACAACAGAAGTTGATAAATATATAGAAAGTCAAATTGGGAGAGAACCGAGGATTATAAATTCAGATATGAAAAGCTATGATATCAACGGATTGTTTGATGAGACAATAGAAAATATTGATGATTAAATAAATAATTAAAACATTACTGAATTATGGAAAATCATCCAAAGATTCCAACAAATGACGGGCATCTTATATATGGCACTTTAAATTATACAGACAAACAATCGAAAAATCTAATAATATTTGTTCCTGGTTTATCAGACAATGAAAACTCCAGAACAATATTTAATGCAGCCAAATATTTTAAAACGAAAGATTTCCATACTTTTAGACTTAGTTTATATTCAGATGAAAATAAAGCGCGTGTTCTTGAAGATTGCAGTATTGGAACATTTGTAGAAGATATAAATTCAGTAATTTATTATTTTAGAGAGAAATATGATAAGATTTTCTTAGCCTGTCACAGTTTAGGATTTGTTGTTTTGGATTGCGACCTTGAAAACATTGAAAGTGTTGCTCTTTGGGACCCTTCTCTTTCCTTAAAAAAAGACAGGATAAAAACACTTCGATATGAACCTGCTATACAATCCTATTTTATAAACTGGGGCATTAGTTTTATAATTGGAAAACAATTAAAAATTGACTGGGAAAACATAAATGATGCCCGATTGTTAAAAAACATCAAAATCCCTATCTGTATTTTAATGGCAGAAAATAGTAATCTTAAAATTGGTTGGAAAAGTAACTTAAAATATCTAAAGGCAAAACATGAATACAAAGAGATTAAAGGAGCCTCGCATGGATTTGTTGAAGAGGGGACTGAAAAACAATTATTTGAAGAAACCTTAAAATGGTTTAATAAAGAAAATAATTGAAATATATCTTCCGCAAAGAAGTTTGATAAATTTAATTAAGCAAGTTTCAGATTATTAGCAACTTTCTTGTCAGGAACTTCTGATAGAAAATTCGCAATCTGTTTTAGGGGGACACATGCTGGAGTTATCAGAGCGCTCAACTGCTTTTTTAATGGTTGCGATTTAAAAGATAATCTGAATATGAAAATCACTCACGAATATATTGGTAAATTCGTAATTGAAAAAGGAAAACTAATTTCCTACAAAAAATTAAATTAACGAAAAGTCATTCCAGATTATCGCATCCATAATCAACAAATAAATTATGATTTTTGGAAGCCTTTTTTTTATAACCTGCGGTGCCAAGCAAATATTCCGGAATCTCAGTTATATCCAATCTTATTCTTTCTGAATTAATTAATTTCTGATATGTCCCTTCCACATATTCTTCTAAAGAATCCAGAATATCCCCTAAAGGTTGATATTCATGAAGAATAGATTTGTCAGAGTCTCTTAATCTTTTAACAAAATTTGTTTCCTCCCAGAACTCTGCTCCATCCGGCAATTCCCCACTCAGACCTTTTAATTTAGAATATCCTCTCAACATCTCAAGGGGAATGTTTAAGGTTATATATGCTGCATCATGAACTGCATCATCAACAGGAACATAATCTACAACCTCAATTGCAATTTGTTCAAAATATTTATCAACTAAATCATTCACATCCATATTTATAAATCCCTCACAAATTTATTATTCTCATCAACAAGAATATTTTTTGGTTTAACTGGTTTGTCTGTTAATTCAAAACCCATTATAATTATCTCCTCTCTTTTTTTGATTAAGTGAGCTGAACTCCCATTCATGCAGATAATTCCTGAATTTCTCTTTCCAGGGATTATATAAGTTTCCAATCTTGCCCCGGTAGTATTGCTCACAACCAGAACTTTTTCGCCCTCCCAGAAACCTGCTTTTTCCATCAAATCCTCATCAATGGTGATACTTCCAATATAATTTAAATTGGCTTCTGTCACAGTTGCCTTATGGATTTTCGACCTTAATACTTGTCTCATAATTAATTATTCGGATTTAATGTGTTTAGTCTTTCACAAAATTCAACAAATTTCAATTATTTTGTGATTTAAAACCCAAAATAGGATATTATTATATACTAAAAACTATATATTACACAACAGAAATCTATATATACTTAATGTTATTATATATTAGTGGTGATTAATATGAAAGAGGAATATAAACTATTAACAAATGGGATTGACCAACTCAGAGCTAATTATGAAGGATTTGATTTATATAAGGCAGGATTGCCCAACTTTCCAGGTAATTTCTCCAGAGATAGCATTATATCTGCGTTGTTAAAACGCGACCCTAAAATGCTAAAAAATCAGCTTTCTTTTTGCGCTAAAAAACAAGGAACAAAAAAAGATCCTCTGACCGGCGAAGAACCCGGAAAAATTCATCATGAATATCCTGGGTATAAAATGCCAAATGGATTATACTCTACTTACAATGCCTGCGATACAGGGGCTCTCTATCTGATAGGACATGACACTTATCAGAAACTAACTGGAGATGAAAGTTTGGCAGAAGAACAAAAAGAAAATATAGAACTAACAACAAAATATATTCTTAACCATCTTGATAAAAACGGGTTCTTTATAGAAGACCCGAGATTTTGCGGAAATGGTAAATTTGCATTAAAAGTAACTTACTGGAAAGATTCCTGTCTTATTGATAGAGTTGATGGAACTCCTGAGTATCCAATTGTTTACACTCTGCCGGACATTCAGAATCTAAATAGTTTAAGAAAAGCCCAAAACCTTCTTGACGGAGTTGATTTATCAAAAGATATTGAAAAAATGGAATCCGCATTGCCGGAATTATATGATGAAGAATTGGACACTTATTATCTGGGTATAGATAAACAAGGACCTATCAGAGGTATAAGTTCAGATGCATTGCATGCTTTTTATTATTTGGATTCTAAAGATATAACAAAAGAACAATTAAATGGCATAACAAAATCATCAGAGGTATTGGAAACACCCATTGGATATAGAACTTTGGATCCCGCACTATCATCAAAATCAGATGATCCTTATCACTCTGAAACAGTCTGGGTTTTTGAACAGCCAATGATATATGATGGAGCAGAAAGATTAGGTATTAAACAACCACAAAAAGTAAGTTCCAGAATTATTCCTAAACTGGATACTTACCCAGAACTGTATACTATCGATGATGAAGGAAACGCAAACGAAGGCGGGTGCAATCCTCAATTATGGTCAATTGCCGCAGGGGAATATTTTAAATCATCCCACCAGTCATATTGAAATTTTCCATATATTCCATCAAGATTTATAGACATCCAAATATTTATTTCTATTGGAGTAAGAAAAAATCAGATGCAAATAAATTCCTATAAACCCAAATTCACCATCTTCGGTTTTTTCTTTTCGGGAAGTTTGAAACTAGTCTGTTTTTCTACATGCATTTCAGGAAGTTCAAACCTCTTAAGATTATATTTTTTCCGGGCAATTTCAATTATCCTGTAAATTCTTCCAGTATACTCTTTCGGGGCAGAGGCTTTCTTATAGAGAGTTAAATATCTTGAATATAATCTGGGATATTCCTTTTTTATCAGGGACAAAACCCGGTCTTTGCAGGAAGAGCTTAATCCAAGAACCCCGGGAACTAACTCCTTTGCTCCCGCATCCCTCACTGCTTTTACTATTTGGTTTATATTTCCAACACTGTCTGTCAGGTAAGGAAATAAGGGCATGAATAACACACCAACAGTCACGCCAGCATCAGACAGTTGCCTTATTGCATCAAGGCGTTCTCTTGCTGAAGAAGCTCTTGGCTCGATTTTACTGCAGATATTTTCGTCAAGAGTTGTCAGGGTAATGTTAACCATTAAATTTGTGGTTTTTGCCATATCCGAAAGCAGGTCAATATCCCGCAAAATAAGGCTTGATTTTGTGCAAACAAACAAAGGGGTTCTGTGTTTTGCAAAAACCTTTAGAATCTGTCTGGTAATCTCAAACTTCTTTTCCGCGGGCTGGTATGGGTCGCACACTGAACCCAAATCAACAGGTTCATTTTTCCAGGTTTTTCTGGATAATTCTTTTTCAAGAATTTCCGCAGCATTCATCTTTACAAGAATTTTATTGTCAAACTCCGCATCTTTGTTATAACCCAAATATTCATGAGTGTATCTTGCGAAACAGTACGGGCAGGAATGCTCGCATCCTCTATAGGGATTTGCTCCCCAGTTAAACGGGAGAAATTTATTGCTGATTTTGTGCAGGAAGGATTTGCACTCAATAGGTTGATAATTTGGTTTCATCATTACTATATTTTGAATAATAATTCTGGTTTCATTATCTAGGTACTTCGTACAACCTTTCTGAATATCTTTTCTAAAAATATTAATTATTCTAAGATACTGCTACTTTTCTTAAATACCCTAATATTTAAATACTTAATTATGGCATTTATAAGAACAACTCTGTTATTGAGTTTATTAACCGGAATATTTCTCGGAGGGGGATTTCTGATTGCGGGAGTTAATGGAGCAATGATTGCTCTTGTATTCGCAGTCTTTATGAATTTCTTTTCCTACTGGTACAGCGACAAGATTGTGCTTAAAATGTACAAAGCAACGCCTTTAAAAAATGCTGAACTTGAAGAAACAGTTCGAAAACTTGCAAAAGAAGCAAAGATTGCAAACCCAAAATTATATTTAATGAAAAGCGGGGTTCCGAATGCTTTTGCAACAGGAAGGAATGACAAACACGCCGCAGTTGTTGTGTCATCCGGACTTTTAAATAATCTTGATAAAGAAGAAATTGAAGGTGTTCTTGCCCACGAATTATCTCACATAAAAAACCATGACATTTTAATTTCATCAATGGCGGCGACAATGGGCGGAGCAATTTCTTTCCTTGCAAATATGGCCTGGTGGAATATGTTCCTTGGGGGAGACCAGGACAACAACAGTTTAATGTTTCTTCCAATGTTAATTTTAGCTCCAATCAGCGCAACAATTGTGCAGTTATCAATTTCAAGAACCCGAGAATATGGGGCTGATTATTCTGCGGGAGTTCTCACAAAAAATCCAAAAGGTCTTGCAAATGCTCTCAGGAAACTGGAAAATTTCGCAAGCGCAAATCCTGTGAAAGGCAATGCAGCAACAGCTCACTTGTTTATAATTAATCCATTCAAAGCAGACGCAATGTCAAAATTATTCTCAACCCATCCATCAACAAAAGAGAGGATTCAGAAACTTGAAGAATTAGAGAAAAAGTTACACCGTTAATTAATAAAGACCCAATTAGATTTAATCTATCTGCGTTTATAAATTTATTGTGATGTTTGTAATCATCTCAATTCCATATTAATATTTAAATTTCAAGTATAATTTAAAAATAACCAAGAATTCAAATCTATAATTTCTTAACAACAACATGCCTTTTTGTCTTTGAAATAGGTCTGCATTCAGCAACCATCACTTGATCTCCTTTCTTCAATTTAATGCATTTTGGCTTGTGAACGCTGTACCTCTTTTTCCTTCTCTCATATCTCTCGTATTTCTTTATAAATCTAAGGTATTTTCTCTCAATTACAGCTGTATTCTGGGGGGCTGTTGAAACAACAGTTCCGCTAATAGTTTTGCCTCTTATCTTTAAATTCCCGTGAAAAGGACAATCTGCACTCTCGCAGTTTTCTTCCGGATATTCAACATCAATGCCTATGCTCCTCATAACAATAAAAGAAAAATAATTAATCTATTACTTTAATCACTTTTCCCTCGGTTAATGCTTCCCATGGAAACGACCATTTATCCCCTGAATTCACTTTTAAGGGCATTGCCGCAACTTTCCCATAGGAATCAATTTCCACTATAAATTCTCTGCTACACTCAGTATTTTCGCATACATGAGTATTTTTGTTATTTTTCCTTACATTAAACTTCTTATCTTTCCTGTATTCCATTTCAAGATCTCCCAAATGAATGGTATTACAAAAAGGACAATTTGCTTCGTACTTAACCACGACCATAATATATATTAAAGAGTATAAATTAACAATATATAATCATAACAACTTAAAATATAACCATAACAAATATAAAAGTTATTGTGCACAAAATAGTCATGTGTTTTAATCCCGCAACAAAAGAATTTTCAATCATCTTGCCTAAAGTAAGTCCAAGAAATATGGATTCTATAAACACCAAATGAGTGAATACATTTTTATATTCAAGAATTTCAACAGTCTCAAAATATGGTATGAAGAATTTAAAAACAATAAAAATAATTCCCAGAAATACAAAAAATACAAAATAAAGGGAAATCAACTGAGGGAATAATTCAGTTTTACGCGATCTCTCAAGTTTTTTTGTTAATGCTATATAATTATAAATTTCGCCCATATTTTTGCCAATATCAAAACTAAACTGGGATACTTTATCCATTAAAATTACCATCCTATCAATAAAACCATTATTCACTTTTTTTCCAAAATTTTTAATAGCATGTTCGAATGGAACTCCCCACTCTATCTGCAAACACATATTTTTTATCAATGGAGTGAGGCACCCATAATTTACATTTTTGCTTTTTTTCACCGCATCAACAAGAGACATCCCTGTTGAAGTATTGTTATAAACTTCCTGTATAAAAACAGGGAAATAATCACAAATCTCTTTATTCCTTAAATATTTTTTATATACTAAATAAACAGGAATCATAATTCCAATAAAAACAACAAACTCAATTATCATACTTTAACAACATCCAAAAATATAATAAAGATTATCCCCACAATGGGAACAACTGCATAAGTAATTAGTTTTATTAAAAACAATATTTCATAATTCATAAAGATTGGTTCAATCAATGAAAAAGTAGTCAGAACAATTATAAGCACAAGCGGAGCAATTAAAAGAGCAATTATAAATATATCTGCAAGAAAACTCATCATGGAAGTATATTTCTGCTGTTTCCCTTCATAAACCTCCAACTCTTTTTTGGTTTCTTCATTCAAATACAAACTTATATTCCCTCCTGAAAGAATGGTGGATAAAAAACCAAAGAGAAATATCTTAAAAGGTTTTGATGGGGTTCTTAAAGCAATACTGCGTATACTTGAAACAACATCTTCCCCCACCTGATAAATATTCTTATAAATCCTCTCGCACTCTTTAGAAAATTCCCCGAATTCTCTTGCTTCAGCAACATATTTGAACATTCTTGTAATTGGCACACCGCTCTTTGAAATTATATTCATATAAGCAATTCCCAGAGGCATATTTCTCTCCAAACTATCCAACTGCAAATTATATTTATAGAAGGGATAAATATAAAAAATTGTAGCAATCAAAAAAGTAATTGTCGTGGTAATAATCATTGAACTCAAAACAGAGAACAAAAAATCAAACCCCCAGAAAACCACAAACAGCAACAAAAAATACACAGAAAAAACACTCAGACTTAAGAAACAATAAAAAAATAATTGACCCACATATTTTTCATAGATAATTGGATAATTAGATTTCTTAATTAATTCTTCAAGAGGCTTCATATATTTTCCAAAATATTTTATACCATTCCTCTGGAACAAATGAATTAAGTCCTGATACATAATTAAAGATATTTTATAAGTTATGGTTTTCTTCAAGGGTATGGGTGAAATAAAACATGAAGAAACCAGAAAAATGATTAAAACAGGAATTATAATCACAATAGTTTTTATATTATTCTGTGCAGTTCTGTTAATTTTAGCTAAAATATATATTCCTACAGGAATTATATCCAGCCTTGACTTGTCCGGTTTCTTGGATTATGGATATATTGGATTGTTTGTAATAACTTTTTTTGGTGGAACTTTCTTTCCCGCAGGGAGTCCCGCAGTGGTTGCTGCTGCAGGAGTAATTGGAATGAATAAAACCACCGTGGCTTTTGTTTCCGCCGCGGGTTACACTTTAGGAACTATGGTAAATTACGCGTTTGCATATTGGCTTGGAATTCATTATGTTCAGAAAAAAATAGGAAAAGAAGTTTATAAAGAAATTGTTGGGTGGTGGAATAAATGGGGTACTATTCTTCTGATTATCTTTGCCCTAATTCCTATATTGCCTTTCAGTTATCTTGCATTATTGTGCGGATTGTTTAGATATAATATTGTTTATTTCATACTGATTAACTTTGGTTCCAATCTGCTGAATTCCTATTTATTTGTGTATCTCGGGAGTTCTGCCGCAAGTTGGATTGGGTTGTTTTAGTTAGTCAATTACATATTTCTTTTTAGTTTAAAATAATGTGATTATTAAATTATGATAAATCCAGAATTAGAATACCCGCCATATTATGAATTGACTGAAAAGATTAAAGAAATTTATCCTAAGGAATCCAGGATTTGGGAGAAATTATTAAGTGATTTAAAGGACTCAAAAAATAGAGGGTGTTATACCTGCAAATTTTATCATCCTATTGGTAACGAATTTGTGGATGTTGAAAGTGTTGATGAGGATATTGATGGTGAATGGCTTCCTTGGGACACAGAAGCAGCATATGTTGATTGCGATAAAAATCCCGAAGCGCAAACATATTTAAAAATCAACTGTCATCTATGGAAATCCTATAAACCCTAATTTTCCATCCAAACTAATTTTTAATTGCTTAACTTTTAAAAATATTAATTCTGCTCCTCGAGTTTATCAATCAATTCCTCAA
>JAUVLW010000007.1 GCA_030600555.1 Candidatus Aenigmatarchaeota archaeon | reverse complement strand
CATTTGGCTCTGCCTGCTTAGTGGAAGAAGGACAGAATAGTTTTGTTTCTGTGTTTAACTGCACATGAACCTCAAGACCCATCATTATCTCCTGCATAATATTTAATAAATTAAACAATTTTTGGAATTCAACAAGATATTATAATCTTAAAGAATTCAATTAATCATCTATATATTTATCACTTTCAATAATAGCATTTTCTCTTATTAATCATCCAAGATAATAGACTCACTAAGTATGGTCTTTTCTCTCATTTCACCACAAGAGAATAGTATTTATAATTTTATATTTATGGAAGATGAAGAAAGTAAGGGGTTATATGAAGAGTTCAGAATTCGGGATGGAAAATCCTATAATTGCATCTTATGCAGAAATCCTGCAGAATATATGAAATATGGATTTACCTGGTGCGAAGACCATAAAAATAATTTAGATAAAGAACCTGAAGATTTAGAAGAAATGATAATTGAAAAATATGAAATTACTGCTGATTAACAATACCTTGAAATTAACAATATTATGCTCCTGAAAATAGGAAATAAAGATGTAAACTGCAAAATAAAATATAAAAAAACCCGCCATGCTTATCTTAAATTAAACCCAAATTATTGCCTTGAGATTACATTGCCTGATAATCGTCAGGTATCCATAGAAACTCTCTTAAAAGAAAAGCAAAACTGGCTGAAGAGAAAGGTTGGAGAACTTGAAAAATCAGTGAAGCTTTTTGAGGGGGATTCTGTTTATTACAAAGGAGAAAAATATAGTGTGAATGTGATGAGGGATAAAAATTCAGGGATAAAAATATTTGATAATTCAATTGAAATATACAAATTCGGGAAGAGAAAAAGTGAAAATATATTGCTTGAATTTCTCGGTGATGAAACCCTTGAATATGTTTCAGTCAAAGCAGAAGAATTCTCCAATATTTTCGGATTATATCCAAAATCAGTTTCAATAAAAAATCTGAGAAGTTTTGGGCACTGCAAAAGAGATGGAAAGA
Source organism: Candidatus Aenigmatarchaeota archaeon (assembly GCA_030600555.1). Taxonomy (GTDB): domain Archaea; phylum Aenigmatarchaeota; class Aenigmatarchaeia; order QMZS01; family QMZS01; genus QMZS01. The sequence continues at coordinate 42,803 of JAUVLW010000007.1, read as the reverse complement.
TTTTCTTTAATTCCCTCTCAAGTTCCCGATAATTAGGAAGTATTTTTTCAACTCCCAGTTTAAAATCTCTTGAATGATTGAAATGTTTTAGGTGAACTAATTCATGAGCCACAACATAATCAATAAGCGGGACTGGGAGACAGATTAATTTGGAATTAAAGAAAATCTTTCCATCTCTTTTGCAGTGCCCAAAACTTCTGAGGTTTTTTATTGAAATAGATTTTGGATATAATCCGAAAATATTGGAGAATTCTTCTGCTTTGACTGAAACATATTCAAGGGTTTCATCTGCGAGAAATTCAAGCAATATATTTTCACTTTTTCTTTTCCCGAATTTGCATATTTCAATTGAATTATCAAATATTTTTATCCCTGAATTTTTATCCCTTATCACATTCACACTATATTTTTCTCCTTTGTAATAAACTGAGTCCCCCTCGAAAAGCTTCACTGATTTTTCAAGTTCTCCAACCTTTCTCTTCAGCCAGTTTTGCTTTTCTTTTAAGAGAGTTTCTATGGATACCTGACGGTTATCAGGCAATGTAATCTCAAGACAATAATTTGGGTTTAATTTAAGATAAGCGTGGCGGGTTTTTTTATATTTTATTTTGCAGTTTACATCTTTATTTCCTATTTTCAGGAGCATAATATTGTTAGGTTTAAGGTATTGTTAATCACCAGTAATTTCATATTTTTCAATTATTATTTCTTCCAAATCTTCAGGTTCTTTATCTAAATTTTTTTTATGTTCTTCGCACCAGGTATATCCATACCTCGTATATTCTGCAGGATTTCTGCATAAGATGCAATTATAGGATTTTCCATCCCGAATTCTGAACTCTTCATATAACCCCTTACTTTCTTTATCTTCCATAAATATAAAATTATAAATACTATTCTCTTGTGGTGAAATGAGAGAAAAGACCATACTTAGTGAGTCTATTATCTTAGATGATTAATAAGAGAAAATGCTATTATTGAAAGTGATAAATATATAGATGATTAATTGAATTCTTTAAGATTATAATATGTTGTTGAATTCCAAAAATAGTTTAATTTATTAAATATTATGCAGGAGATAATGATTGGTCTTGAGGTTCATGTGCAGTTAAACACAGAAACAAAACTATTCTGTCCTTGTTCCACTAAGCAGGCAGAGCCAAATGAGAATGTATGCGGCGTATGCCTCGGATTCCCCGGAACAAAGCCAGTATTAAATGAGAAAGCAATAGAACTGGCATTAAAAATAGCTTATGCTTTGGAACTGGAGATAAACAAGGAATTTATGTTTTCAAGGAAAACTTATTTTTACCCGGATTTGGCGAAGAATTTTCAGATAACCCAATATGAGATACCTATTGCGCAAAATGGCAAATTAAGAGTGGGAGACAGAGACATAAGAATCAGAAGGGTTCATATTGAAGAAGACCCAGCAAGAATAGTGCGAAAAGATGATTGCGCTTTAATGGATTATAACCGGAGCGGAACACCTTTGGTGGAAATTGTCACAGAACCTGATTTAAAAAGCCCGAGGGAAGCAAGATTATTTGTGCAAAAACTCCAGCAGATTTTGCAGTTTATTTATGTTTCTGACCTTGAAAAGGAAGGAAATATGAGGATTGACGCAAATATTTCCACAATCAGATACGAGGATAAATATGATTACAAAGGCGGATTAAAAACAGAAAAAAAATACGGACAAAGAGTTGAGATAAAAAATGTTTCCGGGGCAAAGGAAGTTGAGAAAGCTCTTGGGTATGAAGCATTAAGACAGAAAAATATACAGAACGTAAAAATGGAAACAAGGCTGTGGAATGAAAAAACAAAAACAACCAGCAGCGCAAGAGAGAAAGAAGGAGAGGCGGATTATGGTTATATTTTTGAACCTGATTTGCCAAAGTTTGAACTTTCAGATGAACTGTTAAATAAAATAAAATCAAAACTTCCGGAGTTGCCCGGGAAGAAAAAACACAGATTTTTGAAATATGGTTTGTCCGAGGAACTTATAGATACTCTGTTAACAGAACCCGAGTTAACCCATTATTTTGAGTATATGTGCGAGACCCATAATGAAAAAGCTTCTGCGGTGTTGCTCGCAAAATATTTAAAAAAGACTTTGAACTATCACAACCTCAAACTAAAAGATGTTCCTGTAGATGTCAGGCAGTTGAGGAGAATACTGGATTTATTGCAGCAGTATTTAATCAGCGATGAAATTGCTGAGTTGATTGTTAGGGAAATGGTTAAGGATTATATAGATGGAAAAAGAGTAAGAACTCCTGAAAAAATCCTGATTGATTTGGACTATGAAAAACCTTTGGAAGATGAACAGTTGGCAAAAATTGTGAGAATTGTTGTGAGTGAACACAAGAGAGCAGTAAAGGATTATCTTGATGGGGAACTAAAATCAATGGATTATTTAATCGGGCATGTAATGAAGAAAACAAGAAGAGGCGCTGATGTAAAAAAGATTAGGGAATTGTTGAAAAGAGAACTTGATTAAGATGGAAAAGAATAATCCAATTATTATTTCGGTCGGGGGCTATCTTTCGACCCAATTGCGGCAAAGAAAGGCGAAGAGTTGGGACTTAAAGTGGTTGTATTAAATGGAAAAAATCTGAGCAATTTTGAGAATTATCTAAATGGAAAGGAATTTATCGGAACTGTGGTGGAATAAATAAACTATTGAATATTTTTTGTTGAATTGGATATTAGGCGCCAGTTTGGTTGTAAGGTGGTTTATTTCCGATTAGATTATCTATAAAGTCATAACCATAGAAAGGTTGTTTTTTAGAATCTCTTGTTGATTCTTCTGATAATCCAGGACCATATACTTCAGTAGTGCCTGGAAATCCACCACTATATCTCTCCATTTTTCCCATAATAATAAGTTTAAATATATATAAATAAAACTCGTTTGTACTGTTTAAGTAATAAATATGCTGTTTTCCTTCGAAAAAAGGAGTATTATCCGAGAACGAGCATATCCAATAAAAGGCTTAATCAATGTAATCAGAAAATCCCTTTGACATGCCTTTTTTCTTCTCTTTTTCTCCCTTCAATAATTTGATTTTTCCGAATTTGTGCTCATATTTGTCAATATTTTCTTTTAACAAATTAAGGAATATTTTTGCCTGTTTAGGTTCGAGGATTATTGAATTGTGTTTAATGTTGTAGCTTATCATTTGTTCGTTCTGAATCATATCCACTTTAGGAATTACCTGCGCAAAGTCCAAAACAAATTCTGTTGGATTATTAAAGACCGCAAGATTATTTGCGTAAAAACTGTCTTTATTCTGGTCTATATTTATATTCACCTTTTTTTTAGTTTCTGCCATAATTAATTAAGAAGACTTTAATAACTTTCCTGTTGTTGCGCTGGAGGTTGACCCTGATTTCTTGAGGAATAATAATATTTGCTTAGTGAAGCAAGTTTCATTTTTCTTTCCATTTTTCTTAGTTTGTCTAAAAGCTCCTGGTTGGTTTCCTCAAGTTTACGGTTTCCATCTTTTATTTTTGACCATTCTTCAGGTTCTTCACTAGTTTCAGAAACTTCTATACTATCCATAAATTCCTTAAATTTTGTTGTAAGAGATCCAAGATGATTTGATAATCCGCTTATATTTGTGATAAGCTCAGCATTGGTGTTTATCAGATGGTCAACAGTTCGCTGGTTTTCTTTCATCATTTCCGCGAGGTCTTTTAGAACAGAATTATATCCTGGAGATCCATGTTCAATTCTTTCAAGTCTTTGCTCAATTTTTCTTAAAGGCGTAATAGGAACAACTTCATACTCTTCCACCATATATATACTTAATATATATCTATAATAACCTTTTATTAATTTTACAATATTATGGCAAATCAGGAAGAATTGCAGAAAAAAGCGCAGGAAATTTATATGCACATTGAAATGTTAAATAAGGAATTTGAACAGATTTCAATGCAGTATGATGTGATAAGTTCCAAGATAAAGGAATCCGCAAAACTCAGAAAAGATGTAAAAGGTTTGGTTGCGGGAGAAGGTTTCTCAAAAATAGGTTCTGGTATTTTGGTTCCTTCAACAATCACAGATGATAATTCTTTTTTGGTTAATGTGGGAAGAAAACTTTTTGTGAAAATGGATAAGACCGAAGTTGATAAACACGTAAAAGAAAAAATAAAGGATATGGAAGCTGTTTTACCTAAAGTGGTTGAGAGGAGAAAAGAATTGCAGGATAATATCCAGAAACACATGATGGAATTGCAGATATTGCAACAATAAATTCTATTGAATGATAGTTGATAGGTTACTTTAAATAATTAACTATATTATGGCGAAGACCTTAGAAAAACATCTTGAAAATGTTGACAGCGAACTCACATCTTTAATTCTTAAATTAAGCCGTGTTGCAAAAGTAGTCAGTGATGAACTTCCTTATCGAAGAGGAAAAGCAGATACTGAAAATGTGTTTGGCGAAATCCAACTTGTTGCTGATAAATGGGCTGACCAGTACATTACAAATGAACTAAGAGAATCCGGGATGGTAAAAACATTGGTTTCAGAAGAGCAGCCTGACGTAGTAAAATTAAATGAAACCGGAACCTTTAACATTACTTTAGATCCCTTGGACGGTTCTTCAAATATTGAGAGCAATAATTCTGTGGGAATTATAATTGGAATATACAAAGAGGATTTGCCAACACAGGGAAAAAACATGGTTGCCGCGATGTATATTTTATATGGGTCTGTGATTTCTTTGGTTTATGCAACTCCGAACAGCGTCAATGAATTTATAAACACTAAAAGGGGATTTGTTTTAAGGGCTGAAAATATAAAAATTCCCGAGCCTGGAATTTTATACAGTGTTGGAGGACTTAAAAAAGAATGGTTGCCTAAATTTAAAAGTTATATAGAATCTCTTGAAGCAGATGGTCAAAAGTTAAGATATGGGGGCTCTTTTGTTGGGGATATGAATCAGATACTCCATTATGGGGGAATTTTTGCTTATCCTGAATTAGTCACAAAACCAAATGGAAAACTAAGATTGTTGGTTGAGAGCAATACTTTGGCTTATGTAATTAAACAGGCTGGAGGAGCTTCTTCAAATGGAAAAGGTTCAATTCTTGAGGTTAAACCTGAGAGCATAACCCAGAGAGTTCCAACTTATATTGGAAACAAGGACCTTATTGAGAAGCTCGAAACTGCACTTAAATAAATTTTATTTAAAACATACTATGAAAATACCCTATATTGTAAAAGATCATCTTGCGGAAGGCACTGTATATGCTGCATTATTCACAGTTGGAGCACTTGGCGGAACTGACACTTTTGTTGATGCCTGCAAACTTGTGGGTTTTTTGGGAGTTGGTAGCAGGTTAGTTCCTTATGCAGAAGTATTGAATGAAAATTCTCCTTATTATAAACAATAATTTGTTTTTAGTAGAATTGCTTTTCCTTAGTGGATAATATTTCCAAAAAATTATCAGACTTGATTATTTTGATTGAAGAATTATCTTACATCTTCTCAGGAACCTCAATCCCCAATAAATCCAAACAAGTCTCCAAAAGGTCTTTGGTTTTTTTAACCAACTTTAATCTAAAACTTTCTTCATAACTCCCAATAACTTTGCAATTCTCGTAGAATTTTGAAAATGCGGTTGCAAGTTCAAAGGTGTAATTGCACAGAAGATTTGGTTTCAATTGTCTGGCAGCCCTGTCCAAAATTTCTTCAAACTCAAGGAATTTTTTCATTAACTCTTTTTCATGTTCATTTACCTGATTTATTTTTTCGTCTTTTTTAATCCTGCATACTTTAGTCTCTGCGTTTTTCAGGATTGAGTTGCATCTCACCACCATGTACTGGATATAAGGTCCGGTGTTTCCTTCAAATTTAATTGCTTTTTCAGGACTGAAATCCACCATTTTGTTTCTCTCAACTTTCAGAATATCATATTTCAAAGCCCCCAACCCAATTTTCTCAGTTATTTTCAAGATTTGTTCCCCGTCCATGTTGGGATTTCTTTTTCTGACTTCCTTGCAGGCTTTTTCATTTATTTCTTCAATCAAATCATCAATTAGAATAAATTCTCCTGAACGCGAACTCATCTTTGAGCCTTTTAGAGTAATCAAGCCATAGTTTACATGTTCGCAGTTTTTTGTCCATTTGCAACCAAGCAGTTCAAGTATTTTGAATAATTGTTTGAAGTGATTATTCTGGTCTGCCCCAACAACCCAGATTGATTTGTCAAGTTTGAATTTTTTAAATTTATGGATTGTAAGGGAGAGGTCAGAAGTGAGATAAACACCGGTTCCATCTGAACGAATTATGATTGTGTTGGGAATAGTTGGGTCTTCTTTTTCAAGGTTTATCACAACAGCCCCTTCATTCTCAAAAGCATATCCCTGTTTTAGAAGTTTCTGGGAGAGTTTTTTACCTTCTTCCTTGAAATCGCTTTCGTAAAAATAAATGTCAAATTTTACTTTTGAATTTTTGTAGGTTTCTTCAAATCCTTTTGTTGCCATTTTCACAACTTCTTTCCATTCTTTCTTATATTTTCCTGTATTGTTTTCAAGTTCATACAAAATCTTCTGAGCTATAATATTAAATTCCCCTTGTTCTTCTTTGCCCCCTTCAGCATGCAGTTTCGCGTATATCTCCGCAAGTTCGTGGTCGATTTTTTTATTTTTCTTAAGCCCGTATTTATCAACTGCGAGAACTGTTTTTGCGACTTGTTTCCCAAGGTCATTGTAGTAATTTGCTTTTACCACATCGTTTCCGCAATACTTTAAAATTCTTGAAAGAGAATCCCCGATAAAAGTTGTTCTTGAGTTTCCGATGTGCATTGCCTTGCAGGGATTTGGGTTTGAGAACTCAACCATTATTTTTTCTTTTTTCCCAGAGGAAATTTTATAATCTTCAAGTATTTTTGGAATTAATTTTTCATAATTTAAATGGAAGTTAATATAACCATTTTTATTTTCAATTTTTCTAAATTCAGGAATTAATTTTATTTTTTTTATTGCTTTCAGGCTCAGTTCCGAGGGGTTTTTATTTTTTTTCTTCGCCTCAATAAAACAGATATTGCAGGAAATATCCCCGAATTTCCCTGGAAACTGGAAGTTTTCTTCTTTAATTTCTGGGAATTCATTTTTTAGTTCCTTTGCCAGTTTTTTGATTATTTTCTGCATCATAATTATCCTAATAACATAATTTATGAACAAGGAATTATTCTATGATTTTGTGTGGATGGGTATTGCTATTGTTTGCGGGGCTTTTATCTCCACATCATTTGCTCTTTTCTTTGACAATTCTCCTTTTCTTAGGGCTTTGCTGAAATTTATTGGACTTTTTTCAGAAGTCCTTAACAATGTTTTTTCAAATCCTCTTTCTATAGTTCTGATATTTATTTGCGCTTTGGTTGCTTTGTTTTTGATGATTTTTGAGAAATCTATCGAACCTGATTGATAAATTGTTGGATACTATTGATAATAATTTTGGAGAAACTAGGGTTTATTTGTTGAATCTAACTAAACCAGTTTTTGGATTGGTTGAAAAGTTTGAATCTAAAAAAATTCTAAAAGAAATTTCCATGCAATAAATTTATTTCTTAACCAATAGCAATTTGTTATTTTGTTTCTTCACCAATGCTCAGTTCAAGTTTGCCTTTTTCATCCAGCCTTGAATGCAGTTCTATTTCATCAAACCGCGTTATAATTATTGTGAAATCTTCAGAAACCAATTTTTCAATTCTCCGCGTTTTTCCGTCTGAGTAACAGTAAAGTTCTATGTGAGGTTTTCCCTGTAAATCCGAAATTGTTCCGTGGAGAGTTGCGTCTTCAATATCAATCAACCCTTCCTTGTATTCAATATACCTGAGTTTTCCGTATCCTTCAAAAACCCCGGATTTAATCTCATAGGTTTCTATTAGATTTATCAGGTCCTCAAGAGTTTCATTTCTTGAGAGTTTAAGAAATATAATATTGCCTTCTTTTGCTGATATCATAATAGTATTCGTACTTTCTATATATTTGAAGTTATACGAAATAATGCTGTAATGTAATAGAATTTATGATAAATATTAATCAAGATAGTAATATGGAATATAAAGAATTTTTTAAACTTACAAAGTGGAAAATAATCTTAACATTTATCATCCCACTCTATATAACCTATACAATCCATTATGCAATGGCTATTCCACCTGCAGAAGGAATTTGGTACCAGTTGACTTTTTATCCAATACCCATTCCCATAGTATATTTTATGATTTTTACTTATTCCGGAGCGCAACCTTTATTTTCATTTGGAGAACGAATACTGCATTTTATACTTAATTATTTAATTCCTTTAGCAATAAACTACTGCGTTGTTTCTGCCATAATTTTTCTGTATAAAAAATTCAAAAAATAAAAAGTTTTTATTCTTCAGTTTTAGATACAAATCTTCAGGTTATCTGAGGACATATTGCGTTTTTACCCCGTTTATTTGCTTTTGCATAACTAAAGAATATTTAACCCTCATAAAAACTTTCTGATTTAATTATGGGTCTTGATGAAACTTTAGCGAAGAGGGGATTTTTGTTCAGGAGTTCTGAGATTTACGGAGGAGTCTCGGGTTTCTATGATTATGGTCATCTCGGAACTTTGATGAAAAGGAAATTTGAGGATTTATGGAGAGATTATTTTTTGGGTTTGGGTGAGAATTTCTATGAAATTGAGTCAACTGAAATAATGCCGGAGAATGTTTTTGTTGCTTCAGGGCATATTGAGAATTTTGTTGATTCTTTGACAGGCTGCAAGAAGTGCAAATCTGATTTTAGGGCAGACCATCTTGTTGAGGATAAAACCAGCGAGACTGCTGAGCATCTGGATAATAAACAGCTTACTGAAAAGATAAAAGAACTGGGAATAACCTGCCCCAATTGCGGGGGAGAACTCGGAGAAGTTGATTTTCTTAATCTTATGTTTCCTTTAAAAATAGGCTCAAAAGATAAGGGATCGCTTAGACCTGAAACCGCGCAGGGTTGTTATGTTGCGTTCAAGAGAATGTTTTCCGCAACCAGAGAGAAACTTCCTTTAGGTCTTGCAATTGTGGGAAAAGCTTTCAGAAATGAAATTTCACCAAGACAGGGAACTTTTAGATTAAGGGAATTTACCCAGTCAGAACTTCAGATTTTCTTTGACTCTGATAAAATAAATGAATGCGAGAATTTCGAGGAGGTTAAGGATTATAAATTGAGACTTAAATTCACAGATAAAGAAAATATTGAAGAAATAAGTTGCGGCGATTTATTGGATAAACTTCCAAAAATGTATTTGTATTATCTTGCAAAAGTCCAGCAGTTCTATCTTAATGTTCTTTGCATTCCCCCAGAGAAATTCAGGTTCAAAGAACTGAATGAAAAAGAGAAAGCGTTTTACAATAAATATCATTTTGATGTTGAGGTTTTTTCAGAGAAGTTCAATGGTTTCAAGGAAATGGGCGGGGTTCATTACAGGACAGACCACGATTTGTCAGGTCACGAAAAAGTTTCCGGGGAGAATCTTCATGTCACAATCGAAGGAAAGAAATTTATCCCTCATGTTCTTGAATTATCTTTTGGTGTTGACCGGAATATATATTCCTTACTTGAAATTTCTTACAAAGATGAGGTCCTGAACCTGAATCCAAAAGTCGCCCCTTTTACTATTGGAATTTTCCCTCTTGTGAAAAAAGACGGTCTTGGGGAAAAAGGGTTTGAGTTGTACAAAAATCTAAAAAAAGACTTTGACTGCTTTTTTGATAATTCCGGGAGCGTTGGGAAGAGATATGCGAGGGCAGACGAAGCAGGGATTCCTTATGGGATTACTCTTGATTATGACACAATGAAGGATGAAACGGTTACAATAAGAGACAGGGATTCCACAGAACAGGTTAGGGTTAAAATGGAAGATTTAAGGGAAATTATAGGGAAACTCGTAAATAAAGAGCTTAAATTCAAGGAAATCGGCGAATTAGTCGAAACAAGGAAAAAAGAAGATGGTTATAGGACAAACTGACTATTTTTATAATTAATAAGATAATTATGGCAAAAGAAAAGAGAAGGATGCCTCAGTCAACAGCGGGATTAATTAATTATTCTGAAGAGATTGAGGATGGAATTAACCTAAAACCCGAGATTGTTCTTGGAATAGGATTTGGAATCTGCATTCTTGTGCTTGTTTTGAGATTTGTTATTTAGACATTCAAAACCCGGTTAATTTTTAAAGAAAGATATATTTAATAGTATATATTCCACCATAGAAATCTTTATATATGATTAAATTACTACTAAATAATGGTTGAAGCTATTGAAATTAGACCTGAAGAAGCGGGTGAATATTTTAGAGAATTATTAAACGAAGAGATTAGAAAAGGTGATTATAAAAGACATAAAGGGTATTTGAGACGTACTGATTGGTTTGAAGGTGAAGATATGAGACATTTATCAGATAAATTTAATTGTAACGCGGTGTTTTATAATTATAATAGCAATCACTGGAATTATTTAATAGATATGGATGATTCCAGAACTCTATTGTATGACCCTATAGAAGGACTTGTTCAGGAAACAACTTCTGAAATTAATATTCGTAATCTGATTATATTTCCTGATAGATTTAGTCTTGAAAAGGATTATTTAATTGGGGAATATTTCCATGAAAATCATCCTTCAGAAGACACACTAAAATATTTAAGAGATTTAGGTTCTATCCAAAATAACGACTATGATTGCGGTCCTTTATGCATATATGCAGTGCTTGAGGCTGAAAAAATAAGAGATGATGGACTTGAATTCTATGATGATGGACTTGAATTTCATGGCATAAAACCTGTTAAAAAAGATGATGGACTTGAGTTCTATGATTGAATTGGAATTAATTGTTTAGACATTCAAAACCCTGTTAATCTTAACCCTATCTTCTTCAACAGTCCCAATTGCTCTTAATTTATCCTCAATAAATATTGCAACTCTTTCCTCCTGAACAAAATTATTTTTATCTTCTATCTGGATTGGAATCCCATTTTCAACTTTACTCCCTTCTTCTTTTGATACAATAATTTTTTTTATTTTTAGTCTTTCAATTATTTCTTCGTTAGGTATAATATATTTCTCTTTCCCTGTTTTCAGGTCATCATAACTAACAACTTCTTCTTCCCCAAATACGTTGACTCCGATTCTCCTTAAATGTTTCATGTGAGCCCCGCACCCAAGTTCTTCTCCCATATCATGGAAGAGTTTTCTTATGTAAGTGCCGTGTTCGCAGTCAATCAGAAGAGTAATATCATTCCCTTCAACTTTTTTTATCTCAAGCCTGTGGATTTTTCTTTCTCTTTCAACTCTTTTCACTCTTGATTTTACTGGTGGTAATTGGGTAATTACTCCGGTATATTTTTTTACGCATTCTTCCAGTTCTTTTAGGGGAACTTCATTGTGTAGATGCATCACCCCAACATAAATCTTGTCAAGTTTCTCAAAAAGAGGCGCAAGTTTTCTTGTTTCCCCTAGAAGGATCAATAAAACTCCGGTTACTTTAGGGTCTAATGTTCCGGTGTGTCCTGCTTTTTTAAGCCCAAAGATTCGCCCAACTCCTTCAACGCAGTCAAAACTGGTCGGTCCAGAAGGTTTGTCCAGAATAATAAGTCCTGATGTCATAAAAACCTTTATAAATTTTACAATAAATCAGTTTAAATTTAATTTTGTAGGATTAAGGAGTTTTCCGAATAATTTCGTAGTAAGTTACATCCCCTTCATCATCAACAACCGCCCAAAGCATTTTTGCTCTAATATTGTGAGCCAGTCTAACAGCTCTGGATAGTTCAGGGAAGGAACAAGTGTAATTCTCAGGAATAGCATGAACAATCCATCTTGTGTGTTCTTTCACTGATTTTGGACCTCTCTTTAATTTTACACCTCTTGCGTAAACCCTGAAGTGGGTGCCGAATTTGAACCCGGTTCTTACCAGAAGACCACGACCTCTTAGTTCCTCATATACTGTAAATTTCCACGGGAATTCTTTGTCCTGCAAGCAGGCATATTCATAAAATTCCTCAACATTTAATTCTTTTTTACCTTCATAGATTTTCAGTTTATTTCTTTTTGCAAGCACAAGGGCTTCTTCAAGGGAGAGTTCATTTTTGTCATCTTTCATTTTTCCAAAACACCCGTAATCATAAACTTCTTCTCCATCGGTTTTGTTAAATATGTAAACTTTATTTTCAAGAAGAGTTCCTTTATATTTTTTCTTTGGTTCTCTTTTAAATTTGTTAGCCTCAGATTCTTCTGAAGGAGTTTCCTGAACTTCTTCATTTTCCGGGAAAATTTCTTCGCAACTCAAAGGTTTAATCTCTTCAATTTCTTCTGTTTTTTTGGACTTCTTTTTCACTTTGTCGGTTTTAGGTTTCTTTGTTTTTTCTTTGGAAACTTTTTTTACTTTGTCGATGGATTCTTTTTTAGCTTTAACCGCAGTTTTTTTGGTTGTTTTCTTTTTTGTTTTAGTGTCTTCCAGGAATTCCTTTTCTTCAATTATTTTAGTTTTCCTTTTGCTGGTTGCCTTCTTTGTTTCCGTCTTTTTTTTCATAAGTCCACACCTTTAAGAGTGTTGTTAATTTTGCACTCTTTGCAAAAATCCATAACTTTAAAATCAGTATCCTTCACACAAGTGATATTGTGCATTAAGCATCTTGGGTGCTGGCAAGCATCCAATCCTTTTATCCTCCCTACGGAATAAATTATTTCTTTTACCAGACGCTCAATCAATAAATTAAAATTTGGTGTTTCCTGATAATACTCGGGGTTCAACCTGTAGGTTGAAATTAAAGCAGGCCCGTCATATTCAACTGTTGAAAAAGTATAACTTAATTTATCTGTGTATAAATCCGCATCTGTAATCGCAATAACTGTTCCTTTTAGGTTCCTGAGTGTGTCTGTAATCACATCAGAGTTATATTGTTTTCTGTACACATTTAGCGAGGTTTTTGGAAGTTCGATTTTGGCGTAAACTCTCACAAGAAAGTTCCTTTCTTTTAGTTTCTGTTTTAACACCTCAATTGTGTCTTCATCAATATTCCCCATAGGAACAATATCCAGTTCTATCTTCATAAATCTATAGAATATTTAAATAATTAGGTGCTATTTAGGTGCATTTTTTGAAAAACTGCAGGAGGACGGAGTTTCGTTAAGATATAATTTTCCTTTCTTTTGCTTAAGGTGTTTCTTTCGAGAAAGAAAACCTTATTCGAACCGTCGAACTCACTAAGAGACTGGATAACTCAAAATCCTTATTGTTGTTTTGGGGTTTAGACCTTGTTTTTCTTCGAAAAACATATGTTTTATCTTTTCGATAAAACAACCTTTTTTAAAGGGTTCACTTGAGTCCAGCGCCTTTTTCTGTAATAAAGTCGAACTGACTTTTATCTGACCAGACTTGGCTACTCCTGCATAATATTGTTACTATTTTTTATTTGCCTTTAATCTGAAATTAGATAAGTTTAATTATCTTTGATTTTAAAAAAAACAAGTAAAAATTAAAAAATTGAATTACAGGTCGTAACTTCTCAATGTTTTTCTTCCGTTTGCTTTTGATCTGTTTACTGCTTTTGTAATTGCTTCTTCGACCATTTTTGAAAGACCTTCTGAAAAATCGCTACCTACGTTTACATCAGACTGTTTTGCGAATTCTTTCACTTTTGATTGAACTACTAACATTTCACTCATAATAATACCTGTATTGGTATATATAGGCATTTTACGGTGTTTTTTTGGAGATTTTGCGATTCTATGGCGAATTTAAGGGATCTGAGGGATTTTAAGCATTTATCTCATTTGCCTTGAAATCCAGAATAAAGGGTTTTTAGCCAATATTTCAGAAAAACAAACTTATGAATTCGGTAAATTAAATTAATATTATGGAGAAATCTATTAAGAAGGATATACAAACACCAGCCCGCGTTTGCGTCAAAACCTGTATGAAGATAAAGTCAGATGAAAAGGTATTGATTGTAAATGAAAACAATGACAGTATAGTTGATGCTTTTAAAGAAGCCTGCGAAGAGGCCGGAGCCATAGTGAAAATTAAAAATATAAAACTTGAAAGAGATAGGGAAGAACCCCCGGAAGAAATAGCAAATGAATTAATGAATTCCAATGTTGCGCTTTTAGTGACGCAGCATTCTTTGACCCACACAACCGCGGTTATGAATGCGCGAAAAAGCGGGGTGAGAATTGCTTCGCTTCCAGGAATTACAGAAGAAATGTTTTGCAGGGCAGTGCCTGTGGATTATGATAAAATGCAGGAACTCGGGGAGAAAGTAAAAAGAATATTTGAGAAAAATGATTTTATAAGAGTAAAAACAGATAAGGGAACTGATGTTGAATTGGAGATAAAGGGAAGAATAATTATAATAGATTCAGGAATTATTGATAAACATGGTCTGGTAAATCTTCCTGATGGCGAGGTTGAGGTTGCGCCATTGGAGACTAAAACAAACGGGAAAATTGTTGTGGATGGTTGCGGTTCTCCGGTTTGCGAAACAAAATTCGGAAAGGTGGGGAAAATAAAACAAAACATAATTTTGTCAGTAGAAGATGGTCGCGTTGTGAATATTGAAGGCTGGGAACAGGCAGAGATTCTAAAAAATTTACTGCTGGATTTGAATGACCCAAATGCTTATACTATCGCGGAATTTGCGGTGGGAATAAATCCCAAGGCCGAGATAACAGATAAAATCCTGGAATCCGAGAAAGTTTTGGGCACAATTCATTTTGCTCTTGGAGAAAACCGGAGTATGGGTGGAATAAATGAAAGTAAAATTCATTGGGATTTTGTGTTGAAAAACCCGAAAATATATTCAAAAGAGGGAGAATTAATTCTTGATTGCTCCAAATTGCGGGTCTAATGGTTTGAATAATAATATAAATTATGGGCGAAGAAAGTCTAAAGGGAACAAAAAATTATTCAACCAAAGAGCAGATATTGAGAGAGGATATCATAAAAACCATAAG
Organism: Candidatus Aenigmatarchaeota archaeon; assembly: GCA_030600555.1. Taxonomy (GTDB): domain Archaea; phylum Aenigmatarchaeota; class Aenigmatarchaeia; order QMZS01; family QMZS01; genus QMZS01. Next base: position 27,797 of record JAUVLW010000007.1, on the reverse strand, counting down.
GGAAGTTCTTGAAAAATATGGATTCAATCCAATAGAAACCCCAATACTCCAGCCTTATTCTTTGTTATCTTCAAAATATGGTGGGGGAGAAGAAATACTTAAGGAATGTTATAAACTTAAAGACCAGGGAAAGAGAAGTCTTGGTTTGAGATATGAACTTACAATAACTCTTGCGGGTTTCCTAAAGGAAAACCAAAACCTGAAAATACCTTTCAAGAGATATGAAATCGGGAAAGTTTTCAGGGATGGACCAATAAAACAATCAAGGGTCAGGGAATTTACTCAGATTGATTTTGATGTTGCGGGAGTAAAATCAGAACTTGCTGAACTTGAAATTATTTCAATCTTTGAGGAAGTTTTCAAGAAATTAAATTTTGAGATTGAAATACAGTTAAACAACAGAAAAATTCTAATTGGAATGCTTGAATATGCGGGAATAGAGAACAACCAGAATTCTGTTATTCTTTCAATAGACAAACTTGAAAAAATCAGGAAGGCTGGTGTTGAAAAGGAACTCCAGGAAAAAGGTCTGAAAGAAGAACAGACAGAAAAGATTTTTGAGGTTCTTGAAATAAAAGGAACTAACGAAGAAATACTTTCAAAGTTGGGAGAATTGTTGAAAACAGAAACCGGGAAGGAAGGTGTTGAGGAATTGGAGAAACTATTCGAATTAATCGAAGTTAATAATCTTGAAAAAGTTAAGTTGGTTCCTTCTCTTGCAAGAGGTCTGAATTATTACACTGGAACGATTTATGAAGTATTCTCAAAAGAAAAAACAAATTCTTCTTTGGGGGCGGGAGGAAGATTTGATGAACTGCTTTCAAAATCCCTTGGGAGAGATATGCCTTCTGTTGGGGGTTCATTTGGGCTTGATGCAATTTCTTCTGTTATTGAATCAGATAAAAAATCAAACACTCAGGTTTATTTAATTCCTGTTGGGATTCCTAATGAGAAATTTCTCCCAATTGTTAAGAAACTAAGGGAAAAACTGAATGTTGATTTTGATTTATCGGGCAGGGGAATAAGCAAGAACCTTGAGTTTGCAAATGCCAATAATATTCCTTTTTGCGCAATTCTTGGAGAAAAAGAGATGAAAGAAGGAAAGGTTAAATTGAAGGATATGAACACAAGGGAAGAAAACCTTTTGAGTATTGAGGAGGTTGTTAAGATAATTCAAGGGTAGTATATATTTAAAGTTTTTTAGATTTATGGAAGTAATTGATTTTTTCGAAGGCGTTTCACATAAAATTCTTAGTGACGAACCTTTTCATCCGGAAATGCCCGTGTATCTTGAGGATTTGGATAGAAATGTAATTTTGGGATATATTGGAGAATCCTCCGGGTATATGGAAATCAATCCAGCATTTTTTAAAAAGAATAAAAAATTATCTTTAGAAATATTTCCCCAGTTAGTTGATAATATAAGAAATAATCGAGGATCGAATATTGGTATAAAAAGTGGAGATTATCTTCTGAGAATTCCAGGGTATAGTCGCGCAGGAGGAGCAAGTATTGATAAAAGAGAAAAACCAGTATATTTCGCTTCCGGAAATTATGGTAATTTAGGCAATAAAAGAACATCTTATGATGCAGGGAAAAAATTTGTTAAATTGGTTGGACGCAAAAAATATTTAATTTTTTGAACTGGCGAATTTTATCAATTAACGAATCAACAAAAAATCATATTTATTAAAATAAACAGATTAGGGAATGGTATCCCCAATAAATCTGGAAAGTATCAGCATAACCAGTCATATGGAGAAATTAAAGCCTGAAATAGATAAAATTATTGAGAAATATCTTCCCAGTGAAGTAACCCAGGAATGGCTTGAATTCACTTTTGGAAAACCAAGGTATAAATATAACATTGAAGCCTCTCAAAAGGCGATTATTGACCCTATAAGAGACTTTCTTGATAGGGGAGGAAAAAGGTGGAGACCTGTGTTGTTTTTATTGATTGCTGAAGCAGTTGGAGGAGATATTGAGAAATTAAAGGAATTCGTGGTTATTCCTGAAATTATCCACAATGGAACAATAATGATTGATGATGTTGAGGATATGGGTGAATTAAGGAGAGGAAAACCATGTACCCATAAGATTTACGGCGAAGATATTGCAATCAATGCTGGAAATTTCATGTACTATGACCCATTGCTTTCTTTCGCAAAAAACCGGGATATGTTTAAACCTGAGGTTCTTGTAAGAGCTTACGAAGTTTATGTTCAGGAGATGCTTAATTTAAGTTTTGGTCAGGCATCTGATATTTATTGGCATAAAGGAAATGTTCAAATTGAGGAGGAAGAATATATGCAAATGTGTGCTTACAAAACAGGATGTCTTTCAAGATTATCCGCAAAACTGGCTGTAATTTTGTCAGGTGGCGATGATGCATTGGCGAGCAGAATAGGCAAAGTGGCTGAGACAATAGGAGTTGCTTTCCAGATACAGGATGATATTTTAGATATTGATTTAAAGGGAGAAGACAGAGAAAAATTCGGGAAAGTTTTCGGGAATGATATTAAGGAAGGAAAGAGAACCTTAATGGTAATCCATACATTAGAAAATGCGAACGAAGAAGATAAAAAAAGACTTACGGAAATTTTAGACAAGCACACAGACGATATGGATGAAAGAGAAGAGGCAATTTCAATCATCAGGAAATATGGGGCAATCGAATACTCAAAAAAGAGAGCAAAGGAAATTGTTGAAAGCACCTGGAAAGAAGTAGAACCTTTGCTGGAAGAAAACAAAGCAAAAGATTTGCTAAAAGAATTTGTTTATTATTTGATTGAGAGGGATGTTTGAAATATATTTATAAATTGTTTAACTATTAATGAGTAACTCTACAGAATATGATTCTATGGTGACTGAGCTTAGAAAATATATAAAACCTTTGGATATTGCAGCCAAAGAATTGCCAACACTTCAGGAATCAACAGAAAAGTTCGCTCCCGATCGATTATACAAAAAACATTCAGATTTTTTAATTCCATTTAAAGATATGTTTGGGGTATTGGGGGCGAAAGTAGTTAAAGAAGAGCTGATAGGTGATGTGAGATATTTGGAATTCGATTTATCAAGAAGTAATTATGTAAATGGGTATAGGAAATTTTCTAGAAATCCTGATGCGCTTACTGCTGAAATAAGTTTTGGTTATGATTTGGCTCCAGATGTTGATGAAGAAGAAGATTTTAACTATTTTTTTGATGATGTTTATGATGTTAATGGGAATTCTAAAATGAAATTGGGTTTAGGCGGTCTTTATTATCAGGATTTAACTAAAGAGGAAGATAATAGGGTTGCTTTGAGTATTGGAGATAAGTGTTATGATGGAAGATTTATATTTCCTGTGAAGGATTGGAGAAAGATTGTGCATGAATTGTTTGAAGGTCAGTAAATAAATAAGATAATGTAAGGATTTAAGATTATATATAGATTAAATACATATTCTATTATCATGCACCCTATTGATCCTACGGGGGGTCAATAGATGATTATTTTTATTTATCTCAAAATTTACCTATGTAATTTCTTTTTCAAATCTTTGAATCTATATATTGGTAGCTATTATCGTAAATCCCAAAGCTGAAATTACTTCTTTGGCTAAATCAAGATATTTAAAATTATTTGAGTGATATAATATACTATCGTTTTGAATTCCATTTTGATACAACTTCGCTATTGATTTATTACTAGGTATTTTTTCTAACCAGTCAGGTAGAACTGAAATTCCAAGATGATGTTCCCAACAAATCAATAAACCAAATTTATCATCCGGTAGCTGTTTTAATTTCTTGTCAATTACATCTTTGTCTTCACCCCAATAAGGTTTGATCCCCCCACTTACTTTTCCCCTTTTTAATTCTCGGTGGACTGAGACACTCGCACCATGCCAAATTTGAAGGTTTATATTATGATTTAATTCAATGTCAACATCTTTAGTCATTCCATTAACTTTGTAGTTAATTTCTATATTTGTGACTTCAAATTTACCTCCTTCAAAAAATCTTTTGACACATTCTGCATGGAATATATGTCCTGCTTTTTTGTCTTTTTTTAATATTTTAATTAGTTTTTCAATATTCGGAATTTTATCTTTATTTTTCTCAAAATATTTAATATATTCTTGGCTTTTTTCTTCTATTTCGTCAGCTTCATTCATTTTAAACTTTTTTTATTAAATCTCAACTACCCCTTAACAACTCCCATAGGAACAACCCTTACAACTTTCTTTGAAATTCCTGCCATATCCACGGATTTTATCACTTCATCAATATCTTTGTAAGCGTTCGGGGATTCTTCCGCAAGAACTTTTGGGGATGTTGCTTTTGCAATAATACCTTCTTTTAGTAAATCTTCTTTCACAGTGTTTCCTCTGAAATTTCTTATTGCTTTTCCGCGACTCATCACTCTCCCAGCTCCGTGGCAACTTGAGTAAAAAGTATCTTTTGCATTTTCTCCTCCAACTAAAATATAGCTTGCAGTTCCCATTGAACCCGCAATCAATACTGGCTGACCAACTTTTAAATAAGTGCTTGGAAGCAATCGGTGTCCCGCAGGAAGACTTCTTGTTGCTCCTTTCCTATGAACATATAATTTTCTTTTCTCCCCGTTGACTTCATGTTCTTCAAGTTTGCAGATATTGTGGCACACATCATACATTAATTTCATATCAAGTTCATCTCTTGTTCTCCCGAAAACTCTTTCAAAGGTTTCTTTTACCCAGTCGGTCATCACAGTCCTGTTGCAGAAAGCATAGTTGACTGCTCCTTTCATTGCCTCAAAATAATCCTGTCCTTCCTGAGAATTTGTCGGGGCGCATACCAGTTGAGAATCAGGAAGTTTAATGTTATATTTTTTTGATGCGGCTTCATGAATTTTTAAATAATCTGTTGCAATCTGGTGTCCAAGACCTCTTGAACCGCAGTGAAGCATTATCACCACCTGATCTTTTTTAGTTATCCCAAAAACCTCGGCAGTTTTTGAATCAAAAATATCATCGACTTTCTGGATTTCAAGGAAGTGATTTCCTGAACCTAAAGTTCCTAATTGAGGAAGTCCTCTTTTCTTTGCCAGTTCGGAGATTTTATCTGTGTTTGCCCCTTTGATGCACCCATATTCTTCCATGTGCTCCAAATCTTCTTTTTCAGCATAATTGTTTTCAAGAGCCCATTTTGCCCCGTTGTTTAAAACCTCTTCAAGTTCATCATTGGAAATTCTTAATTTTCCTTTTGACCCAACTCCGGTTGGAACATTTTTAAATAAAAGGTCGATTAATTCTCTTAATTTTGGTCTTACTTCATTGTAAGTTAAATTAGTGTTAATTACCCTGATTCCGCAGTTTATGTCAAACCCTGTGCATCCGCAGGAAATAATCCCTTCTTCTGAATCAAATGCCCCCACAGCGCCCATTGGCAATCCATAGCCCCAGTGAATATCAGGCATCCCGCACACAGGCGCGACAATTCCAGGGAGACAGGCAACATTTGTGAGCTGTTTAATTGCTTCATCCTCAATCTGATTCCTGACTTTTTCTGTTGCGATTATTTTCGCATCTACTCTCATTCCTTCTCTTTCTTCTTTTGAAATTGAGTATTCAAATTCAGAGACTTTATTAACTTTCATAAAAGTATAATCTTTTAAAATATTAGTCAATTCTTTCTATTAATATATCTCAGTATATTTAGTTATGGCATATGATTGTGGATTTATAGCAAGTCCGAGCGTATGCAGAATATTATACGAATTCGCATTCCCATGGATATTTTGTTTCGCAATATTTTTCGGTTTGTTATTAAGAGCAAAAATATTCGGAGTGGACGATGATGGAAAAGCAACAAAGACAGCGAGAGGAGTTGCAGGAATAATAGGGCTTGTAGCAGGATTTTTAATAGTTATGTCCTTTGGACCAGCAATGGGAACTTTCATATCAGGAATCACAGCAACAACAGTAATGTACTTAACCGTGATAATGGGTTTAATCTTAATAATCACAATAGTAAAACCTGATTGGATCATTGGTACTGGAAAAGGCGAACCGGGCAAAGAAGATACTGGATTTAAAGGAGGGCATGCATGGGCATTAATAATAGGTCTTGTAATACTAGCCTGGATGATTATCAACGGGTATGTTGGAGGAATAAACTGGTTCTATTTTGGACTTACACAGGACTTAATTGCTTTGATAATAATCTTCATAGTAATTGGAGCAATAATGTGGTTCATCAATTCCACCGAGAAAAAGTAATAATTTATTTTTTTATTATAATTTTTTAGTAAAGTGATATTGCTGGGGTTAATAAAGGGATTGCGGATATTATTAATATTAAAACTATTTAATTTATGGCATATGATTGTGGATTTATAGCAAGTCCGAGCGTATGCAGAATATTATACGAATTCGCATTCCCATGGATATTCTGTTTCGCAATATTTTTCGGTTTGTTATTAAGAGCAAAAATATTCGGACAAAGTGATGACAAAACAGCAAGAGGTGTTTCAGGAATAATCGGTCTTGTGGCAGGTTTCCTGATAGTGATGGCATTTGGACCAGCAATGGGCGCTTTTTTAAGCGGAATCACAGCAGCAACAGTAATGTACTTAACCGTGATAATGGGTTTAATCTTAGTGATTACAATAGTGAAGCCTGATTGGATACAGGAATTTAAAGGGTGGCATGCATGGGCATTAATAATAGGTCTTGTAGTAATTGCATGGATGATTATCAATGGTGTTGTAGGAGGAATGAACTGGTTCTACTTTGGAATTACTCAGGACTTAATTGCTTTGATAATAATCTTCATAGTAATTGGAGCGATGATGTGGTTCATTAACAATACTGGAGAAAAAGAAGGTTAACATTTTTGATTTTATTTTATAGAATCTTTATAATTGCCGATAGGCTGTTAAACCTATATATACTAAAACTATTAAAATTATGGCATATGATTGTGGATTTATAGCAAGTCCGAGCGTATGCAGAATATTATACGAATTCGCGTTCCCATGGATATTCTGTTTCGCAATATTTTTCGGTTTGTTATTAAGAGCAAAGATATTTGGAAATAGTGATGAAAAGACAGCGAGAGGTGTTTCAGGAATAATCGGTCTTGTGGCAGGTTTCCTGATAGTGATGGCATTTGGACCAGCAATGGGTGCTTTCTTAAGCGGAATCACAGCAGCAACAGTAATGTACTTAACCGTGATAATGGGTTTAATCCTAATAATCACAATAATAAAACCTGAATGGCTACATAAATTTGAAGGCTGGCACGCATGGGCATTAATAATAGGTCTTGTAGTAATTGCATGGATGATTATCAACGGAGCTGTAGGTGGAATGAACTGGTTCTATTTTGGACTTACACAGGACTTAATTGCTTTGATAATAATCTTCATAGTAATTGGAGCAATGATGTGGTTCATTAATAACACAGGTCCTAAAAAACCAGAAACTGAGGAAGTAAAAGAATAATAGATTATTTTTAATTTTTCTAATATTGTAATTTTATAGAAATATTGCTGGATTTTTTTAAATTTAAACTTCCTTAATCAAAGCCTGCCCATGAGCCAAACTCCCAAGTTTGTCATAAACATCATTTTTCTGTCCCGCAGGAACTTCAAGTGTGCAGGAAAAAGACCCATCATTATTCCACTGTTCTTTCAGGATTTTTCCAAGTAATTTAATCTGCCCGTACGCAGGTCCCGCATAAGTTGAGGGAATTCTTATTTCCATTTTTGCAGTTTCAATTGACAACGGAATTTCTTCTTTGATTTTTTCAATTACTTCCTTTACCTGATCTTCTGCTCTCCCGTAGAAATTTATATTCAACCCGGCTTTTTCCATTACCCCAAGAATTCTTTCAATTGGGTGAGGAGCTTTTGTCTGAGGATTAATTGCGGTCTTTGAAATAATTGTCGCAATCTGTTTCTTTTTTTTGTTAAGCATTTCATCCCTTAATTCTTTCGGAAGCTGGAGTTCCCCGTCATGAAGGATTTTTTTGGCGATGTCAATAATATTTTCGGTTCCAAACCCGTTTTTTAAATCCTGCAAAGACGCTTTCTCGCCTTGTTCAATATCCGCATAAATTTCTTCTGAAGCAAGAACTTCACTAATATCTTTTTTGCCCTGTCTGAATTCAAGGGCTTCTCTTGGATAAACCAATATTTTAAACACATTTCCGCCTTTTTTGATTCTTGAAATCACAGGTTCCATAAAAGTATTGGAATATAGATATATACTTGATTGGTTATCAAAATAAATATTTTATAATCCCAAACTCATTTTAACTTCTTCACAAGTATAAATTCTTCTTGCTTTAATATCTTCTTCGGATTTTTTGATATCTGCTTGTGTTTGTTCAGAAAGTTCTAAAGTATCTTCTAGAAGGTCCCAAATCACATCTTCATAACTTTCTTTATGGTGGGATTTCCTTTCTTCAAGCTCACTAATTAGTTCCTGACTAACATTAAGAGTTATTGCCATAATAATAACCTGTTTTTAAAATTCAGACCTAATTATGAACCCCGAGGAATATTTTGAGAGAATTAAGTCAGAGGTTGATAATAGCTATAATAAGGCCACAAAAGCCAAGGAATCGGGTAAAGATTATGAGCTTTTTGTTGAGTCAAAAAGGGCTGCGGACAAGAACAACCGTTGTGTGGATATTCTTGAGATAGTTCACCCTCAGCTAAATGAGTTCAGGAAGGAGATTATTATAAGGATAGATGAACTTGAGAAACAGTATAGTGTTGGGAGCGATGAAGTTGCTTTAGGGATAGCAAAGGACATTGCCCTGCAGAAGTTTTCAAAGTTTGACACTATGGAAGAAGCAATACTTTGCGGTCTTAGGTTTGGATGCGCTTATAATACAAAAGGGGTTGTCAGCGCTCCGATTGAAGGAATTGTTAGCGTGACAATTGACCCAAAGGATAAATTTGTGTCTGTTTATTACGCAGGACCAATAAGAACTGCGGGGGGAACAGCCCAGGTATTTACTTTATTTATTGCAGACTGCATAAGAAAGGAGCTTGGATTAAACAGATATATTCCAACAAATGATGAAATTGGAAGATATTTTACTGAAGTTACTGATTACCTTACCTATGTAACAAGGAAACAATACAAACCAAATGAAGAAGAAATCAGTTATCTTGTAAAAAATGTTCCTATCTGCATTACCGGAGAACCAACCGAGAAAAGAGAAGTTTCAAAATACAAAGATCTTGAGAGAGTTGGAACAACAAGAATAAGGGGAGGAATGTGTTTGATTTATCTTGATGGTCTCCCATTGAAAGCAAAAAAACTTCTTAAGAAATTAAAAAAATATGGAGATGAATTTAAATTAACAGAAACCTGGAGTTGGCTTGATGGGTTTCTTAAATTAAAAAAAGGAGAAACAAAAGGAAGTAGCGGAGATAAAGAATACAAATTCATAGAAGAGGTTCCCGCGGGCAGACCTGTTTTTTCCCTTCCTTATTTGAGGGGTGGATTTCGATTGAGATATGGAAGGTCAAGAAACACAGGGTCGGGTTGTTTTGGTTTTCATCCAGCAACTTTAATTATTCTGGATTCTTTCCCCGCAATAGGTTCACAGATGAAGATTGAGCTTCCTGGAAAGGGGTGCACTGTTTCGGTGTGCGATAATATAGAGCCTCCAATTGTAAAATTAAAGAACGGGGATGTTGTGAGAGTTGAAACCCAGTCAAAGGCAAAGGAACTGAACAAAGATGTTGACAAAATTCTGTTTGTGGGGGATATTTTAATTACCTTTGGGGATTTTTATGAAAATGGGGAGAAATTAATCAGAAGCGCTTATGTTGAAGAATGGTGGAAATTTGATTTAGATGAGAAAAAGGAGGCGGCGGGAAAGTTGATTGGATTGGAAAGAACAGAAGAACTGATAAAAAATCCATTAAATATAAATTCTGAAGAAGCCCTGAAACTTGCGGAGATAATTCCATTGCACCCAAAATATCTTCATTTCTATGACAATTTTTCTTCAGAAGAAGTTGCTGGGTTGGCGGAATATTTGAATTCAGGGGAGAAGAAAGACGGGAGTTTGGTTCTTAAGAATTGCGAAAAAAAAGAACTGCTTGAGAAAGCATTCATCCCTCATTCCCTTTCAATAGACAAACAGTTTATTGTTCTTGAGGACTTTGAACCTTTATTGAAAACTTTCGAAGGAATGGATTTGGAAAAATTAAAGGAAAGCAAACTTGAAGGTTTTGAATTAGTAAATAAATTTTCAAAGTTGGACATCAGGGAAAAACTAACAAAATATATTGGCACGAGAATGGGAAGACCGGAGAAATCACAGGAAAGAAAAATGAAAGGTTCCCCTCAGGTATTATTCCCTGTTGGTCAGGAAGGCGGCAGAATGAGGAATGTTATGGAAGTTTCTTATATTACCGCAGAAATCAGCGAGTTTACCTGCCCTGAACACGGAAACTCAATAGTTCCTTATTGCATGAAATGCGGGAAGCATCTGGAGAATCCAAAAATCGTGAAGAAGAAAATAAATGTGCTTGGGTTGCTTAATGAAGGATATGAGAAATTAAATGAACACAGGATGAATTTAATAAAAGGGGTTAGGGGAATCAGTTCAAAACATAAAGTTCCGGAACCGGTGGATAAAGGAATATTGAGAGCAAAATATGACCTTTATGTTTTTAGGGATGGGACAATAAGATATGATATGGTTAATGCTCCGTTAACTCATTTTATACCAAGAGAAATTTCCACGAGCGTTGAAAAATTAAGAGAACTTGGGTATGAAAAAGACCGGGACGGGAATCCACTTGAGAATGAAAATCAGATTGTTGAACTTTTCCCTCAGGATTTTTTATATTCAACTTACGGCGAGAACAGCGCTGCGGATTATTTCCTTAGAGTATCGAAATTTATTGATGATGAGCTTAAACATTTTTATGGGGTTAAACATTTCTATAATGCAAAAAAGAGAGAGGATTTGGTTGGGCAATTGTTTCTGGATATAGCCCCTCACATACTTTCTCCGGTTGTGTGCAGATTGATTGGATTTACTTCAAACAGATGTCATTATGCTCATCCTTATTTGTTTGCCTGCACCAGGAGGGACTGCGATGGAGAAGAAAATGGGATTATGCTTCTCATGGACTGCCTCCTTAATTTTTCAAGAGAATACCTTCCGATGAGGAGAGGAAGCATCTCTGATGCGCCTCTTACAATAACAACACTTCTGGATTTGGGCGAAGTTGATGATGAGGTTTATGATATGGATGTTGTTTTTGAGTACCCAAAAGAATTCTATGAAAAAACAAAAGATAACCCCTTCCCTTTTGAGATAAATATAGAAAGGGTTGCTGACAGGTTGGATAAAGGAAATATGTATTCTGATTTAGGCTACACAACTGAAACAACAGATATTAATTCCGGGGTTCATCTTACTTCCTACAAAACTGTTGAGAGTATGATTGATAAGGTGATGATGCAGTTGGGGTTGGCTGAAAAACTAAATTGCGTTGATGAAAAACTGGTTGCTTACAAGATTCTTTCAAGTCATTTTCTGAAAGATATTAAGGGTAATTTAAGAACTTTTTTCAGGCAGACATTTAGGTGCGTTGGATGCAATACAATTTACAGGAGACCTCCGTTGTCAGGGAAATGCCTGAAGTGCAAAGGGAAACTTGTGTTGACTGTGTCCGAGGGAACAATATCAAAATATCTTGAAGCGAGCAAGAGGATTGCTGAGCAATACAACATACCGGATTACACAAAAGAGCAATTAGAACTTATCCAAGGTCAGCTGGACAATATATTTGGGAAAAAACCAAAGCAGTTTTCTTTGAGTTCTTTTTAGTGCTTTGTTCCTTGAAGTTTTTTGAGAAGCAAAAATTTAGGCGTAAGCCGAGGAACAACTATTAACCGAATTGTTTTCATAAAACTACCAATATTTTATTAAAAAGTGAATTCCCTAAAACCTAAATAACATACCCCTGCGTATCTTCCACAATCCCAATCCCTCTCCCAACATTTTTCATCCCAACATTTTTATTGTTAATGTTTATGCTGAGATCAGTTACTTCAACAAGATATTCAATATAAATGAAATTTCCTTTTCTTTTAAAATCAAATACTTCTTTGCCGTAAGTTTTCATGCATGCATATAAATCATTTTTCTTGCTTTTAATAATCCATCTTATTTTGCCGTCTGAACACGGAAAATCCTGAATCTCCATATCTGCATACTCATATGTTTTTTTTGAAACCGAATCATAATAATTGAGAGATTTGTTGTATTTTAAACCAAAGAGTTCTGGATTTATTTCAAAATACTGCAGTATAGATTTATTTTTAAAGACAATTCTTGCCCATCTCCAGGGTATGAATGGACCCACAGCCACAACTTTTTGCACGTAACATTTCCCTTTAAATTTCTTGTTAAATAATTTGCCCTCAAAATCAAAATAAAGGTTTATGAGGTCATATCCAAAAACAGCTTTGTGATATTCACAAAACTCAAATTTTAAACTTTTGTCTTTTGGCTCTGTGATTTTTAGGTTGCAAATCTCTTTATTATTTTTTGAAATTTTTAAATTGTATTTTGGGAAAGTTCCGCAGAAGCATGAAGAAACCGAACCATTTTCAATATTAATTTTGTTATCAGATATTTCTATTGACCCTAAATTATTTATTATACTTTTTTGTTTGTTATCATAAGCCCATCCCACAGAGTACCCATTGTATTTATTTGAATCCAATTGTTGGTCTTTGATATATTTTCCGTTGAGAGTCATATCCCCGGTGCTTCTTCCAAACATAAAAAATAACTGTGTGTTTGATCCTGTGTCTGAGGTGAATTTCATAAACCAGTATTCTTTCCCGAGTACTGGGAGTTCATCAAAGGAATAGAAAAATTTGTCGACGGCTTTTCTTTTTTCTTTTTTCTTGAACAATCTTTCCAGAGTGATATATTTGTATTTAATATTTTTAAGCTGTTCCGCAATTATTTTTTTCTCATTTGCAGGCAGTTTTTTGAGGTACTCCTGCCCGTCTTTTGTTAATTTTATTAGTTCATTTGATTTTTCAAAAATATTTTTTACAACTTCCTGTTTTATCAGTTTATTTTTGTATTTTTTAATTTGTTTTTTGTAGGAAGCTATTTTCGCCATAATATTAATAAATTTTATAGCTTAAAGGATTGCCAATAGATAAACTTAAGAATAAACTTGCTAAGAAATAAATTCAAGAATAAACTCGCCAAAAAATGAATTAAAGAAAAAAAGGATGTGAGGTAGATTAATCTACCTTTTGTTGCCCTCTCAGCGTCAAAGAACACTTCATAGGTCGGGGGCAGGACATTCGTCTAAGCGCAAATGCTTGCATCTCATTTAGTGGAAACCTTTCCCATTCTGAGGATGCTTCATCAAAAAGATATCATATGTTTACAGCACCACCAGAGTATTTCTTTTCAGTTTCCTTGCCTTTTCAGGCGTTTTCTATCAATGGGTAGAATTTCCTCCTAATAAAAGGGAAGTCCCTTTCCACCTCACAATTAGATTAGTTTTTATAGATATATATTCTTTTGGAGGTAAAATCTGTTATATGGATTTAGGAGATATTTGATTCAGAGATAAAACCTATTATACGGAATACAATATATATTATGGCTTTTAGTTTATTTGGGAATTCAAAACCCAAACCTGCGGGGGAATATGTGATTGGTGTGAGTTCAGGGATGTTCAGCATGGCAAAACCCGAAGAAAAGATTTCTCTTATAGATATTTCCCAAAAAGGATTTTATTCCGCGTTGAAGGGGGTTAATTTTACGCAGGTTGACATTGAGCGTTCAACAGAATTTATTTCCCCTGATTTGGAAAATAAGATGGTTAAACTAAGAAAAGATTTAAATATCGAAATAGGTTTTCACGGGTTATGCGGGGCAATGGGTTCAAAGGGAATTTTTCTTGATTCTGCTATAGAAGATGATTATCGCAGGACTCATGATTCTCTTGTAAAAGATCTCGAGAGAAGCGGTAAATTGAATGCAAAGTATTATCTCCAGCACGCTTCTGAAACAACACCTTATGGTTGGCTTGGAAAGGATTTCCAGCCTTCTTCAATTGTTGATATTTGGGGAAGAAGATTTCATGATTTTCTTAATGAAAATCCTTCTCTAATTGACTGGGCTATAAAAGAAGATACTGTTTTTGAGATTGTTGGAGGAACTAGAGAAGGCAGGTATGATGAAGTTCTTGAAAATACCAGAAAATCTATTGAAGATAAGATAAGATATGAGGATCGTAGATTTGATAAACTTTCAGAAGAACAAAAAAGTGAGGCTATAAATATTCAGATAGCTGATGTAAAAAGAGAATTAAGGAGCAGATTGCTTTCTTTTTCCAGTTCAAGCAATTTGACTTATGGACCTGAAAGAGTTGCTTATTACATAACAGCAAAATGGATGTCTGATAAAAGAGACCCTCTGTGGTGCGGCGTGGTTGGAGACAAAACTTTTGAAGAAGTTAAAGGTGATACAAAACTATGGGTTCCTGCGGTTTCTTTGAAATATATATGGGGTCATCTTAATCCAAAAATTCTTAAGGATCCAAAACCAATTCTTGAGAAATACAACATTGATTTTGTGATTGAAACCGCGATGGTAGGTGCGGGAATGGAAGAGGAATACAGGTTAACCAACCCAAAACATTTTGTTGTTTTGTGCAAGCATGCGGGAACAAAACATTTCAAGGCTGCAATTGACTTTGAACATATTCTTGGGGCTGGCATAGATCCTTTAAAAAATTGCATAGATGAAATGGAGTCTGATGGGGGCAAATATGTTGGGGTTCTTCATGTGGGATGGCCTACTCCAGTTGAACCAGCTCATGTTCCAATCCCTCTTGGTTCTGAACAACAGGAATGGTTGTATACCTGGATGCTCGCCCTGAGAAAAAAAGGTTTTGATGAGAGAGAAAACAAATACATTATTTTTGAAAGAGGTGGCGGCGTTGGAGGAGACCCTGTTGACCAGTCAACTTTAGCTCTCAGAAAAATTATTGAATATTTAAAGATGGATGTTTCAGTGGCGGACTTGCCTCCTGAATTTTACGGGATAGAGGAAAAAGATTTGAGGATGCAGGATGCAGAAATAATGGAACACGCTTTTGACCCAATAAAAGGTTTAATTACCACTCCTGAAGGCAAGCATGGATTCCTGAGCAAAGCGGCTCTTGAGAAAGGAAAATCAAAGGAATGGGAGACTGAGAAATATAGGTAATTGAGTTTTTCTTTCATATTTAATAATGAGCGATATAATTGTTAAAAATATAATTAAATATTATCCAGATAACATTATCCCAGATTATACCTCAGTTAATTTATCTTGCGATTTTTTCAGTAATATCAATTTCAATAGCATATCTTGCATTCAGATGCATTGAGAAAAAGGCGATGTTGATTGGGATTTAATTATTCAAATATTTCAAGCAGTTGAATCTTGGCGATTCCTTTATCAATTCTAAGAAATATTGCCCCAGAGAATTCGTTTTCAGGAGTGTATTTGAAATTCCTGTAATTTGATGAAAAATCAAGTTCACCTGAGAAAGAGGTTTCAGTTGATTGGTTTGGCTCAATGGAAAAATCATCACCATTTACAGAAAATTCTATTTCTTCATCAAAGAAGTTTGCAATTTTCAGGTTATTGCCTTCGGTGAAAAGATAAAAGAATTCCAAATTAGGATAATTTTCTTTTACAAAATTTCCGAACTCAAGTATATTATAGGTTCCTTCAAGATTTGAATACGCAATCCAGTAATTATATTCTCCCGCAATATTTTTAAGCATGGAATTGTCTGTGTTTGGCAGGTAAATTTCTTTTTGAATGGTTGGAATTATCATAAGCAAAGCAACCACAATACCCATTGCTCCGAGGATAAAAATCTGTCCCTTCATAATATAAAAACATTTAGTAGTTTAGTTGGAAAATCTTCTTTTTTATTGATTAAAAATTTAGTATTTTGTTAGAAAACAAATTATAACTAATTTATGAAACAAACAAAGATTGCTGGGGGTGTGGTAATAAATAAAAATGGAGCAATTCTTGTTGTTAACCAGAACGGGAACTCCTGGTCTTTGCCAAAGGGTCACCTTTATGATGGGGAGGATGAGTTAACCGCAGCAAAAAGAGAAATATATGAAGAATCCGGAGTGAGTGAATTAGAATTAATAAGAGAACTTGGCAAATACAAAAGATATAAAATTGGGCTAAAAGAGAGGGATGATAAATCAGAACTAAAGGAAATCACGATGTTTTTGTTTAGGACAAATCAGGAAATTCTCAAACCAATTGACCTAAATAATCCTGAAGCCCGCTGGGTTGAAAAAGGCAAAGTGGTTGAATTGCTCACGCACAGGAAAGATAAGGAATTCTTTTTAGGAATAGTTAATAACCTCTAATTTTTTATTTCTATTATTTAACCAATTCCAGTATAATTATGTCTTATGAATATAAATTAAAACCAAACAAAACGGCTTATGTTAATTACAGTTTTTTTAAAATTTCTATTGGTTTATTCATTCTTTTTGCAATAATTTATTCAATAGCAAGTTTGGTTTTGAAAGAATATCTTTTATATATCGTTGCGGTTTTTGTCTTTATTGAACTATTTAATTATTATTCGCTGAATGTTCAGTACAAGAAAGAAAGTTATACTTTTCTTAAAGATAAAATTATCCATAATTCGGGAGGAATATTTTCCAATAATGAAACTGAATTGATTATTAGGAATATAACTCACGTAACTATGAGGTTGCCTTACATTGAGAATAAACTTTTAAAGACTGGTAATGTAAGAGTGGAATCAGCAGGGAGCGGTGTTTCAGAAATATTCATGAAATCCATTGATAACCCAAATAAGATGTATGAATATGTTGAAAAGATGATGCAGTATAATGGGTTTAAATTATCAAAATCAAAATTGGTTCAAAAGGAACGTCCAAGTTCGATAGGAGTTTTATTTGAGGTATTTAGAAATTTAGCCACTGTATTATTTTTAATAGTCTGGTTATTTTTCGATATTGAGTTAGGTATATTTAGTTTTGTTCTGGAGAATCAATTATTTTTATATTTATCCAGTTTTTTGGTTTTGCTGGCATTTGGCGTTTTGATTTTCAGGTTTTTGGATTTAAAGAGAAGGGTTTACAGCATTTATTCAGATACCATAACTTATCAGGAGGGTTTTCTCTCAAAGAATTATTCTTTTATACCAATAGAAAATCTTTCTGATTCGATGATTACACAAACAATTATTGATAAAATATTTAGATTGTATGATGTGAAGATTAGCTGTCAGGGAAGCAAGCAGGAGGTTCTTTTCAAAAATATGGCTAATGGCAAAGAGATGGAATCAAATATCGATAAATTAATAAGCGAAACAAATTCTCTGGTTGGAACCGGAAAACAACAAACCGCAAGAGTTGCTGAAACAAAGAAACAAACTTCTAACCTATCTGAATCTAAAAAACAAACTGTTTATCAATCAAAAACTTTGCCAAGAGACACAGATTTTACCGCAGAATATAAAATGAATACTAAAAGGTCGATTGTTCCTCTGTTAATTGTCCTTCCAGTTTGTCTCATTTTATTCCCTTTGATGTTTGTATGGATTATTGTTTTAATTCAGATAGCAATCAAAATAAATTCAACAAAATATTTTGTTAAATCCAAAAGTATTGAGGAAAAATATAATTTTATCTCTTCAAAAAATAAGGAGTTTACCAATGATAAAATTATGTCGGTTATATTCAAAGAAAATTTTGTTGACAAATGGTTCAACACCTGCAGCATACATTTCTGGTCAATAGGTTCATCAGAGGATATTAAATTTGTAAACATAAAGAAATCTGAAGGAATATATCAGTCAATTCTGGCAAAATCAGGGATAGGCGCTCAGGAGAAGATTTACAAAATGGATTCCAGTTTTAAAGTAATCGAATTGTTCAAAGCAAACTTATTGCTCACTTTGATTTTTGCAATAATTATTTTGGGTTCTTCTTATTTTGCGTTTGTTGTTAATCCATTTATCGCAATAATCCCAATTATATTAACTGTTCTTTGCGTTATTATTGTAATTTATAAAATAGTTTATTATAAAAATTCAAAACTAACTTTTTTCAAAGATTATATTTATTTTACAAGAGGGATATTCTTCAAAGATTTTTATTATGTTTTGTATGATAATATAAAGGATATAACCACCGTGAAATATCCTTTTTCAGGGTATGGGTCTGTAAGATTTAATGTTGCAGGGGAGCATATGGTGCAGGAAGGGAAGAAGGGTCAGATGCTTATTTCAAACAATTTTAAAATTAATTATATCCTGGGCATTGATAACAAGGATGAGTTGATTGATTTAATATTCTATAAGAGACCTGATTCAAAGCAGTTATCTGAAATGGAACGAAATCTTTCCAGTTATTCCCCGGAAACAATCAGGATTTCAAAACCGGATTTGGCAAATTCTTTGGTGGGTTTAATAGGAATTAGTATAATTATATTCCCTTTGATTTTGTTGCTTCCAATCACAGTTCCTATGGTGATTTGGAGCGTAAAAGTTAAATCATTTTCAATTCAAAATTACAGGGTTGTTGCAAACTCAGGAATATTATATAAAAAACAAACTTCAATTATTTTCAATAAAATAGATCACATAAATTTTTCTCAGGGAATGTTAAATAAAATGTTCAAAAATGGGAATATTACTGTAAATACCACAGGAAGTAGTTCCGCAGAATTAATCATAGGAGACATTCCTGATTATAAAGAATTCTATGAAACCCTGAAAGGTTATTATTAAATCCTGGGTCG
Source organism: Candidatus Aenigmatarchaeota archaeon (assembly GCA_030600555.1). Lineage (GTDB taxonomy): Archaea > Aenigmatarchaeota > Aenigmatarchaeia > QMZS01 > QMZS01 > QMZS01. Next base: position 8,949 of record JAUVLW010000007.1, on the reverse strand, counting down.
TCAATGATTATAATCTAAACTAATAGTATTATGTTTCTTGAATTGCATTCTCATTCCTGGTATTCGAAAGGGAAAATATTAGGAGAGGAAAACCGGGCTTCCCCTGTTGAAATGGTAAAAGAGGCGAGATTGAGAGGATTGGATGGGATTGCAATCACAGATCACAATAGCTTTAAAAGTTGGGGTTCGTTGAAGAAACTTAAATTTGATGATTTTGTGATAATTCCCGGGGAAGAGATTTCAACCACTCAAGGGCATTTGCTTGCTTTGGGGATTACCGAAGAGATAAAACCGCAACAGGATGTTTTTGAAACCATGGATAAAATTCATCAGCAAGGGGGTATTTCTATAGCGCCCCATCCTTTTGACCTTGCGAAGAAAGGAATAAAAGATTTATCCAGATTTGCTGATGGGATTGAAGTATTTAATGCAATGTGCCTCGATAAATTTGCTAATTTAAGAGCTTTAAGATATGCGGGGAAGTTTAATAAACCAATGGTTGCGGGAACAGATGCGCATCAAAAAGAATGGATTGGAAGCGGGATTACAAAAATAAACTGCGATTTTGATCTTGATATTGTTTTAAAAGAATTGATTTCCGGGAATACCAGATTGAAAAAAAGATATGTTTCTGTAAATGATATGACTGATTGGTACCTGACGAGATTAAACAAAGAGCCTTCCAAAGCTATGGATTATATGGATAAAAACCAGCAAAATTTTCTTAAAAAAACTCTGACAAAAAGTATGATGAAACACTCAAAAAGAGAAACTGTTTACTCCCAAGCTCTAGTAACTTCTTTAGCTAACATATCTCTTGCAGGTTCGGTTACACATTCTTTCTTTGTTAACTTTCCAAAATGCTTGATTTAGAGGTTGCAGGTATAATTGTTTTATTTTTAATTTTTGTGTATCTTGTTTATAAAGGTGTGAAACTTCTTTTGAGGTATCTGGCGATATCCAGTATTTCCGCTTTATTTCCTGTGATTATGATAGTATTCTTTGGGGTTGACTGGCCTTTGAACTTAGGAACCATTCTTTTTTTCATTTATATCGGAATTCTTGGGTATACAATTTATCTCAGTTTATCGATTATTGAATCCTTGGTGAAATCTATTTCAAAATTATTCTCAGGCGGAAAGAAAAAGAAATCTGAAGATGTTGCTGAAGATTAATTGTTGATTTTATCCCACTTACTATGCACCCAGCCCGCAATTATTGGGTGTTTCATATTTTCATTAATAATTGATATGTTGGGATATTATTTATACTTTAAGAAATTTATACTGTTTAAAAACTTTGAATTAATAAATTGTGCAACATAACACATTGTTAGGGTAAGCAGATATGTTTCCGATATTTGCATTTGTAGCTCCTGAAAATGAAACTAATTTCTTCCAGTTCCAGCTGTCGCAGTTATTGGAAGTAGTGCGGGCGCATTCCAGTCTCGCATTATTGTTAAATTCTACGCAAATATTGGTTTTGTTGCTGAAACCTGAAGGGCTTTCAATACCATAATCTTCAACAAAAGCATTTGTGTTTTTTGACAGGGTTATGAGGCCTGTGTAGGAATTGCTGCAATCAGTATCCAATTCGGTCTTTACTGAACTAATATTTTCACAACATAACTTGTAACTATAATTTCCACCCACCAATTCGGCAAAACCATTGGTTAAATCTGAAAGAGCCAAAACTTCTGTTTCTGCTGCATTGCAAGCTGCTTTTATTGAACAAGAGAAATCATATACTGGAGCACCGCCGCTGCAAATCATATAACCTTGATCAATTAGTTTACCCATTAGGTTTATTTTCACATTATATCTCTTATAAGTTAAACCGGAAAAACTAATTTCTGTGACATTTTTCATTTTAATGATTCCTGTCGAAGGTTCATAATTTACTGGTTGATCATCAATGTAAAGATCGATTGCTTCCAAAGGTATATCTTTTGTTCCTGTATTCCTCAAGTAGATTTTGCAGTTTCCAAAAACATCAACTTTAAGATTTGCTCCCCGCGCATCAAATTCTTTTATTATTGATTTTTCGATATTATGTTCAAGGTCATCAGTTAAACTGGTAATTCCAATATAGGCGGAGATAATACCTCCAATTGTAACCCCGATTAATAAAATAATCGCAGCAACAGGAGCAATGCCTTTGAACATAATTATCTTTCTTTATATATAAAGTAATTTGTTTGGGATTTTAAAGCATAATATGCACCTAAAATAAGTAGTAGAATGTTACTACTCTATTTTAATTAGTATTTAAAGTTTTTTTCTTAATTAATTTAGGTGAAATAAATGCTAGATTTAGGTACGAATGGTAAAAAAGCAGACTGGAAAGAATGTTTGTCAGCAGAATCAGAGCAGGAACTGAACGAATTATTGGAATCAATAAGAAAGCACAGATGCGCTTACAGAAACTCTGATAACGTGCAGGTAGCTCAGGTTTGGTGCGGTATTGTGGAAATGAAGAGAATAATGAATAAAATGGAAGACAGGTTAGACCACATAGAGAAAGTTCTTGGAGGTATGTTCACAACTTACAATGACGAAAAAGACAAACTTATTAAGAGTCTTGTGAAATTTTAATTTTTAATTTTTAAATATTTTGGTTAAGATGGTGGATGGTCTGAATATTTGGCGATTCTAAGATAAACCAGGGATTTGATAATTTTGAGATAAATTAAGGATATTAAAATTAAAAATTAACCCATAACTTCTTTTATTTTTTTGCATCTTTTGCAGATATATTCCTGAGAGAATTTACCGTTCCCTCGGTTTTGAGGACCCATGAATTTTTCCCATTTGTGAAATCCAAAGAGACATTTAAGATTGACCATACAATAATTATCAGAAATATTTAAATTTCTTTTATTTAGAATAGGGGTTTATGAAATATCATAGAACTCTAAAGCAAGGAAAATACGCACCTTCCTGATTTTCAAGGTTTTTTCTGCGTTGATTGATTCCCTTTTTTATTCCTTTTTCTGCTTTTGGATTACCTTCAATTTCTGTGAGTCTTTTTTCCATATCTCTCAATCTCAAAAGAGCATATGGTATATTTCCAGTTTCATAAAGGGGTTTTCCTCCAATTTTTAAAACGGGAGGCTCATAGGAAAATCCCAGTTTTCCGCCCAGATTTCTTTCTGATTCAAAATAAATGCAATTTGTATCAGTATATTGACTGCGAGTATTCAAATCTGATAATTTTACCAGAGCTTCTGAGATTATATGAGCACAGGCATTGGCATGTGTTGGTGATTCTTTTGAATAATATCTGCTGACATAAATTTCTTTGAATTCTTCATCAAATTTAATGGAGTTAATATAGTAACCATAGTTGCTAAGTTCTCCAATTAACAGGGCTAATAACATCGGATTTGCTTGGAGGTCATTTACTGTTAATCGGCTTGAGGGATGGATTCTCAATGATTTGTTTTTATATTCCACATCATCTAAGGTTGTATCAAACCATTTTTCATCATAGTTAAGATTGTTATGTTTTTCAAGAGTTCCCAAAATATCTTCAAGTTGATATCTATCAAAAACCACAAAATATGTGTTGATTAGATTATCCCATTTTTGAAATTTTTCTATTTCATAACCGCTTTTCTCAAGCCCATCATATAAATCGCATAGAGCAGCTATTTCAGAATCCTCTGTTTTATATATTCTGGTGTTTTCCCAGATAAAATTTAATTCTTTATCTCGCGCAGTCATTGTCTGTGTGAATTAACGCTCACAATCTCTTCCTTTGAATCTGCGGGAATTTCTCTTACTTTTTCCTCTTTTTTAAGGTGCAGCCTGTGTTCTTTAAGCAGTTTATACAGCACCCACATGAGTAAAACCACTATCAGCAGTAAGAGGAGCACAAAGGTTGTTATTGCAACCTTTTGGATGGTGATATTGCTGAATACAAACCACTGGTCTGCGGGAGATTGCGTTACCTCAATTATAGTGCTTGGTGTTTCCTTAACCTCTATTTTTAATTCAATAATGGTTTCAGATTCTTCAGTTTTTACAATAAACTCAATTTTGTCTTTGTCGGAATCAAGAGCTGGTCTAAGGATTAGTTCAATGGTTCTTGATTCCCCGCCTTCAAGTTCTATTGTTTCCGGATAATCTTTTAGCCATCTTGCAATGTCTTCAGGGAAAACAATTTCAAATTTATCTTTGACTCTCCCGGTGTTTTTTACATATAATCTGATTATATTGTCTTCGTTATTGCAGATAATATAAATTGGTTCAAGTTCTATATAAAGTATTCCTGAATAGGTGACAAGTTCATAAGTTTCTTCTAAATTGTTGTACCCATTCCATAATTTGAAAATTAAATCTTCGGTTTCTGAATTATCAACTCTGAAAATTATTTCTCTTTTTTCTCCATTTCTTAACTCAAATGAATCTGAAAGAGTTTTTCCTCCATTGTTTAATTCAAGAATTATATTTCTTTCCATGTAAGTTCCGCAGTTCTCAACAATGATGCTTATCTCTGATCTGTCGCCTTTTTTTACAGGCGCGTTTAGGACATTGATACTGTTTATTCTTAGACAGTGTTTCTGATTGGCTTCAATAATAGTTGAATAATCAGGTCTTTCCTGAAGGATCTGGAATGTTTTTTTGTTTTCTGAGATTCCATTCTGAGAGATTAATACAATGGTTATTGTGTGGTATCCTATTCCATAGTGCGAGGTATCAAAAGCAAATTCAAAAGTTTTGCTGAATTCCATATACCCAAAATCGATATTCTCATATCTTTCAGGTTTTCCATCTATCCAGGCTTCCACTCTGATTGTCTGGTATTTTTCAATGTTTTTTTCCGGTCTTATTAGAACCCTAACGATATTCATTTCACCAAGTATTGGATAAATTGGGTCTAAGTAGATTGAGCTTATTTTAAAATCTGAATATTCTGATTCCTCATAGTCATTGGATTCTTCTTCATCGCAGTCTCTGATTTGAAGGTGAGCATAATCAGTTTTTTCAACATCATTGTATTCTATCTCAGCTTTTATTTCATAAAGACCTCTGTCAAAACTGTTTGCGTTATAATTATAAATTACATCAAATGTTCTTTCATCATCTTCATTAAGGGTTCTTTTTTCTTTCCCCAGATAATCCCAGTCATCTCCGTCATATAAGTAAAATTTTACCGTGAACTCAACATCATTTCCTTCTTCAAGTTCTATTTGAAGGGAGATATCAATTCTTTTGTCTTCATCCATGCAGATTGTTGAGGGGCTTATTTTTAAGTCTCTGATGATTATATCTTCTTCATCAGGCTCTGGCGAACTTTTCAGTTTTATTTCTATTGTTTCTGTTTCATTTTCGCAAACCCAGGCTTCAACATGGTCTGATATGTAATTATTAGCTTTCACAGAAATATCATAGTTTCCTGAATTTAATGAGATAAAATAAGAATATCCGTATTCATTTGTTGTTTTTTCAATTTCTGTTTCACCCAAGATAATGTTTACATAAGCTCCTTCTATAATTTCATCTGTTGAATCGTCGATTACGTAAACTTTCAGGTTGCCGATTCCGGTCCCGCACGCAAAACAAGGCAATAGGGAAAGATAGATAAAACTCACCAAAATAAGAAATTTAACCAAATTGTTTCTGTTATTTTTCATATTCCACAATATATAATGTAAATAAAACTATTTAAATAGTATTTACTTAGAAATGGTAAATAAAAATACTTAATTTGGAGAATTCCCATAAATTCTTTGGTTTATGGGTTATTTAAGGGGTTCTTTGTTCGTAAAGAACACAATGTCGGAGGAAGGGGTAATTTCATTTCCTTGTTGCAATTATTTAGTATTCTTTAGATGGATTCCTGCAATTCCATTCCATACAGGTTCCCTATTTCCTGCTTAAATTTGTTTATAAGACTCTTTGCCCTGTAGAAATCCTCGATTCTTTTTTTCTTGTAGTATATAAAATAGTACATCCACCAGAAAGTTTTTTGAAAAAATCCCATATCAATTTCAGTTATAAAAGTTGGCACAACGGTTATTATAATATCTCCTTCTCTTGTTTTTGAGTTTTGTTTTCCAAGTATGACCACAATGACTTCTACTTTAGTCCACCCATCAAATTTTTTTTCAACATGCCATTTTACATTAAACGATTTGTTATCTGTGAGCGCATCCCATTTAATTTTATCTTCAAAAACATCTTTTCCAGCCAGTTCGAAAACATCTTTAAACAAATTCCCCATACTGCCGTAGATTCTGAAAGGTTCGGGTCCGGTGTATTTAATAATTTCTTTTTCCTTTGGGTATGAAAGATTATCTTCAAATATACTTTTGCTCATTTTCCTAAATAGTCAAAATATTTTAAAAGTTTTTCTTCAAAGCAGGAAACTTTTAGTCTTCCCCAGTCAAGATATCCCTCCAGTTTTTTTTTGTAAAACATATCGTTCCATGCAACCCTCAGGATTTCATAAAAAAATGATTTCTGCCAATAACTTTCCTGCGGATATTCTGTAACAACCACAGGTTCTCCGAGACTGATTTTTGCGGTTCCTTTGTTTCCTTTATGTTTTATTTTCAGGTCCACATCAACTCTAAAATAAGTGTAATTATCAAGGTCTTTGAACACATACCACTTCACAGAATATTCATTTGTTTTAACTGATACCTCTTTCTGCTGCCATGTTGTTGGCGCAAAAACAGTCTTTACAACCTTTGGAAGGAATTCCTTTAGTTTCATTGGATTCCCCCCTTCATAGAAATATTCAAGATTCTTTAACCCAGGCTTTGCCCCTCTTTTGTATAATTCGTTCCAGATTGTAAGCTTCGAGCCCGACGGAATGTATCCCATAATTAACATATTTAAAGAGTATATTAATTACAGAATTTTTATATTTGGAGAAGGGGTGTGTAAATTAAAGAATTTGATTGTTTGGTTTAATTTAAATACCTACAAAAACTATAAAGTTATGATAGGTTGTAAAACTAAAGAAAACACTCGTTCTTTGAACGGTGCCCCTTTTTCGCAGAGCGAAAAAGAAGGAGAATTCAAGCCGGATATGGTGGAAATAAGAAAAATCAAAAAGATTATCGTGCCAATACTTAAACGCAATGATGTGGTGAAAGCCGGAATATTTGGTTCTTATGCAAGAGGCGAGGCTAAGAAGAGGAGTGATATTGATATTTTGATTAAATTTAAAGGGCGGAAAAGTCTTTTTGATCTCGCTGGAGTGGAAATTGAATTGGAAAAAAAACTGGGAAAAAAAGCGGATGTTCTGACTTATAAATCAATTCACCCATTACTAAAAAAGCAGATTTTGAGTGAAGAAGTTAAAATAATATGACCAAGAAAAAACCATCAGTTTTTTTAGAGCATATTTTAGAAAGTATTAAAAATATAGAATCTTTTTCTTTTGGGCTTTCTAAAACCGGATTTGAAAAAGATAGATTAAAACAAAGCGCAATTATTAGAGAAATAGAAATAATCGGAGAAGCCGGGAAAAATATTACTGAAAAATTTAGAGAAAAACATCCGGAGGTACCTTGGAGTAAAATGGCTAAAACAAGAGATAAACTCATTCATGGGTACTTTGGTGTTGACTTAGACCTGACTTGGGATATAGTAAAAAGTAATTTGCCTGATTTAAAAAAGAAAATTAAAAAGATTATAGAAGATATTGAAAAAGAATCGATTTAAGTATCTCTTTAAAAAAGGATTTTATTATGATTGAGTTTATTATTAATAAGATTATTGGAATTTTGTTGATACTTTTTGGGTTGTTTATGATTCTTAAATTTCCGCAAACCGAGAGCTGGCAGCCAAAAGGGTTTACTATGCTTGGAATTTTGGTTGGGATTATTTCTCTGGGAATTGGGGTGTATTTGCTTTTTTCCTGAACTTTCTGTGATTAATATACTTATTAAAGGATAGTAACTAATATATGGTAAGTCATAGAGAGACTTTGGGTAAATCACCCATAACTTTGGAGGAGTTGATTGGATTTGCTTTTCTGTTGCTCCTGCCGGTTTCTTTAGTAATTTCATGGATTATTGATTTCAGCGCAATTTTAATCTATTTCTTTATTATTGCGTCTTTTTTGAGTTTGTTTGTGTTGCAAGGTCTTTCTTATTCTTCTGAAAAAAATAAAGAGGGTAAGAGAGAATATAATTTTGGAGGTAATATATTTTCAGGTTCGGTGTTAGTTCTTCTGATAATTTCAGTAATAATCACATATTTGTTAAAAACTGAATTTCTTTTCCTGCCAGTATATGCTGTTCTGTTAATTGGGTTTTTTGGTTTTCTTCTTAATCGATGGATTAAAGAGTTGGCGAAGATTGGTTGATTATGGTTGATAAAAGAAAAATAGTTATTGTGTCGCCAAAAATAGTAAAATTTAAAGAAAATAGATTCAAATTGTTATTATGAAGAAAAAAAGTTTCAAAAGTGGGATGCATAATCTCATGAATCAAGGTTATTCGAAACAAGGATCATATAACAAGATGTATACATTAGCCACAGCTAACAAAAATAAATGGATGGAATTAAGTCCAGAGGCTGGTTTTTTATTATTGTTAATAATATTCTTGATGCTAATAGGAGCAAATAAAAATTTAATCGGGTGGGCAATGAAACTATTTTCTGGTGTTTTGGTTGGAATGATAATCTCAGTAGCAGCGGGTAATATTATTCAGAAATCAGGTGGAAAGAATTTAAAGAAAATATTTTATACGCGGAAAATTTGGAAATTTAATTTTTCTATTACGGCATTCGCTATTGCTACCTTTATTGTAGAATTCTGGCTTTTTAAGTAATATTTAAATAAATTGATTTATATGGTACGATTTTTGAAATCATTGAAATCATTGAAATCATTGAAATCATTGAAATCATTGAAATCATTGAAATCATTGAAATCATTGAAATCATTGAAATCATTGAAATCATTGAAATCATTGAAATCATTGAA
>JAUVLW010000029.1 GCA_030600555.1 Candidatus Aenigmatarchaeota archaeon | reverse complement strand
CTACAGTAAAATCAATATAACCTAATAAAAGCAGAATAATAGTATTAATACATATAAATAAACCCAAAAGAATTGCAAATGAAGTCACGCCTTTTGGGGTTACTTTCAAATGAGCAAAAGCAATTGATTCTTCCATAGTTTCTCTCGCTTTTTTATCAGGTTCTATCTGCAATAAATTTCCTGAAAGTTTTGCAAGTTTTTCATAAACTGTATCCGGCGTTGCCGTGTCTTTTTCTTCCTTTTTAAAAATTCCATAATTAAGTGATTCCATCTTCGCGAGTTTAGCCGCAGGAAACTGGACACCATCTTGCTTCTTTCTGTACTCTACAATAAAATCAAGAAGACCCATAATAAATTTAATATTATCTTATAGAATGGAAATAGGATGTTTATTCTCCGGAGGGAAAGATTCTACTTTTGTCGCTTATTGCGCAAAGGAAAAGGGGAACCTAAAATATTTAATCACAGCAAAACCCAAAGAAGGAAGTTACATGTTTCATTATCCTAACATCGAGTTGACAAAAATACAGGCAGAAGTTATGGGCGTTGAACAGATTTTTTATGAAAGTTGCAGTGAAAAAGAAACTGAAGTTGAAGAACTTGAAAACATAATTTCTGAGTTGAAAATTGATGCTCTTACTGCCGGAGCTGTTGCATCAGAATATCAGAGAAGCAGGGTTGAAAACATAGCAAAAAAACTGAACCTTGAATTAATAAGCCCAATCTGGAATATTGATGAAGTTGAATATTTAAAAAAATTAATAAAACTGGGTTTTAAAATAATTATTACCGGAGTTGCTGCGGAGGGTTTTACAAAAGAATGGCTTGGAAGGGAAATTGATGATGAGTGCATTGAAAATTTAATTGAACTCAACAAAAAATACAAAACCAGCATTGTTGGGGAAGGCGGGGAATATGAAACCTTTGTTCTTGACTGTCCGATTTTCAGCAAGAGAATTAAAATTGTTGAAAGCGAGAAAATTTATGAAGGGAACTCAGGGAGGTTGGAGATAAAGAAAGTTGAATTGATTGGTAAATAAATAATTTTTGAATTATTTACTGCAATTCTTCAGTCTCAAATAAATCTTCAAATTATTTGAATATTGCACAAAAAAACAGCTAACTAAAATTAAATAAAAATATTTAAAAATTAAAACGATTATCTAAAAACATCTATACCTAAAGTATTGGATACTTCAGTCTGAACATCTCCTACTTTTTTTTCAGTCATAGGTCCAAGAATGAAAGGTGATTTTACGCCGGTTACAATCGTGATTACCTGTATTTTTCCTTCGTATTCATCAAGGATTCTTGCTCCCCAGATTGTCTGCGCTTCAGGAGCCAATTGCTTGGATATTGTTTCACCAATCTCATTGACTTCTTCCAACTTCAAATCAGGTCCTCCAATTATCTGTATCAATGCTCCCATTGCTCCGGAGTAATCAACACTCAACAAAGGATGCCTCATTGCTTTTTCAACAGCTTCCTTTGCCCTTTCTGAAGAATCTGAAATACCAATTCCTATTGTTGAAACGCCGCCAGACTTCATTATGGTTCTTACATCAGCATAATCAAGATTTACAAGACTTGGCTGTGAAATTGTCTCGGTTATTCCTTTTACCATCTTTGAGATTACTTCATCACCAAGTTCAAAAGCTTCCTGCAATGGAAGATTTCCTCCGTATTCAAGAAGTTTCTGATTCTCAATTATAATTGTTGTATCGCAACTTTGCCTTAACTGATAAAGCCCGTCTTCTGCTTTTGAAATTCTTGCGCCTTCTATTTTAAACGGCAATGTTCCTGTTGTAATTACCAAAGCTCCCTGGTTTTTTGCAATGTCCGCGATTACAGGAGTTGCTCCTGTTCCAGTTCCGCCGCCTAATCCAGTAATTAAAAAAACCATGTTTGCATCTTTAAGCATTTCTTTTAATTCAGTTCTGCTTTCTTCTGCTGCTCTTTTTCCGACTTCAGGTGTTCCGCCCGCTCCAAGACCTCTTGTAAGATCTTTTCCAAGCAACAACTTCCTGTCTGCTTTGGTCATTACTAAATGCGCCGCATCTGTGTTAACTGCAACTGTTTCAGCTCCTTTGATTCCCATTTCTGTGATTTTGGTGATTACATTTGAACCCATTCCGCCGCACCCAACAATTAAAATCTTTGCTTTGTATTCATCCAGATTAAATTCTTCTTTGATTCTTCGTTTTATTTCTTCCGGTGATGCTTTTTCCTTTTCGTATACGTTCATCTCGGCTGAGTTTGTTCCTGTGTTTTCTTCTGTCGCTACTTTTTCTTTTTCTTCGTCCCCAAAAGTTTTATCAAATAGATTTTGTATATTCATATTTTCACTGTGCTAAAGGTTTCAAACCTCTATATATTAATTACATTTGAGATATATATAAGGATTAGGTTGTACTGCCATAACAGTTAATTGTATCTATGTGGTAATAGAAAAATAATTTGTCAGGAAATATTTATTTTAACTGAATAAATATCTCTTATATAGAAACTTAACAAACAACAACCCATATTATTATGAAATACCAAATGAAACTATTCAGGACACCCTTTTTTAGAATAAAAGAAGGTAAAAAAATCATAGAGGTTAGACTTTACGATGAAAAAAGACAAAAGATAAAACTTGATGATATAATTGAATTTTCTCTCATTGAAAATCCTGATGAAAAAATATCTGTAAAAATTATTGGGTTGTCCCGGTTTAAAACATTCAATGAGCTTTATTCTTCATTTGATTACAAAAAATTTGGACACTCGGAAGGAACAACTTTAGAAAAACAAATGAAAGACATCAAAGAATGTTACAGTAAAGAAAAAGAATTAAAATACGGAGTCATTGGAATCCATATTGAACTAATCAAATAATTATCATCTTATAATTTCTAAATTAGTTCAGCTTAACCTTAAAAGCTTCTTTAAGAATTATTTTTAGAACCTCTATTTCATTGAAATTTTCTAATTTTTTATCTGAAATCTTACTGTAATTTTGATTGTATCTATATAATAATAGAAAAATAAACGATTCACCAAGTTACTTTTATTACTCTTAATAATTTCGATAAGTAGACTATTAACATGAATATCATCATTGAAATTAATATAATAAAAAAAAGTTCATTGATAGATGAACTTACCTCAAATTCCGCAAACAATATCGAAATTGTAGAGATAACCACCATTATTGCAATCATCGCTCCTAAATATTCTTCATAACTCTCTCGCCTTACCATTTTATTTATTTCCTTTACCAAATAAATATCCCAAAATCAGAGTAGTTATAGAACTATAAAAAGCTATTGCATATTCCGGTATTTGTGTCTGATTATTCATAGATTGAGATAAAAGAAAACCTACCATTACAATACAAATAATTACGATTATAAAGCCACAACCCAAAAGAATTAAATCTTTATTATGTTTCCTTTTCAACTCAGTCTTATCTTTCATATTCCCTTTAATATTTTTATTCCCTCAATCATAAAATATTTATACAATTTTATAAACCTTATTGAATCGCCCATATAAATTTAATCTTAAACATTTTTAGTTGTTGTATTCCACTCCTTAATATCAATCCACGGAGCCCTGCTAACCTTGAAGTTCTCTCCTGACAAAGCTCTTATATAATTCCTCCACATAAACCTCTCGTCAAGGTAAACAACAACTGCCTTGTCAGTCTCCGACCTGATTGCTCTCCCAGCAGCCTGAACAACTTTCTGGACTGCGGGATAAATATAACCATATTCCATTCCTTTTCCATAATGCCGGTTGTAACATGAAACCACGCTTTTTGTTTCAAGGTCCGGAGTTGCCAAAGCAATTCCCGCTACAATTGTGCACTTCAATGAATTATTTGGGAAATCAATTCCCTGGTCAAAAGAACCTGATTGGACGCCCATCAACAAACGGTTTTTGGAATTTATGAAATCCTTTAGCATCTGGTTTTTCTGTTCCTTTGATAACTCCTGCGATTCCCTGAAATAATCTATACTATCATCAAGATAATTCTCAACCTGCTGGAGAAAGAAATATGATGGGAAGAAAACCGCTGTGTTTCCCCCAACGCTGTCAAATATTTTTTTTATAATATCTGCGTAATTTTTGTACTGCGCCTCCCCTCTCCTTGAATATTTTGTTGTTGCAATCGGTGCAATTAAATTTAATCGGTTCTCTTTCGGGAACGCGGATTTAAGTGAAACGCTTTCGCACCTGTTAACCCCAAGCAAATCCGAATACATCTCAAGAGGCTGCAGGGTTGCGGACATTAAAATCGTTGAATAACTGTTGTTGATTATATCTGAAGTTATTTCAGAAGGGAGCAAAGCGCTTATTTTTACCTCAACCTGCTCACCATACTTCGAGGGTCTCTTTCTTATAATCCTTGTAAAATTCTGCTCATCAGAATTTGTCCACCTCTCAAGAAAATCCAGAATACTCAGACAATGACTCCTTTCTTTGCCTTCTTCAATTACCAAATCCGAAGTCTCTTTCAGTCTTTCAAGGAACTTAAGCCCAAATGAATTTATATTGATTTCGCTCTTTGAAATATAACCCTCGTCCCCAATCTTTATCTTTCCCTTAAGATTCTCAATCGCTGACTGAAAATTCTCCAAATCATTGGAAATTTCCGCCTGAACATCTTTCGCTTCTTTAACAGCGCGGTTTAAAATATAAGAAGTAAGTTTTGAGGAAACTAAATCTCTTGATCTTCCAGGAAGCTGGTGAGCTTCATCAACAATTATTATTGAATCCTCTAATTTCTTATCAATCTTCGCCAAAAAAGTGCCTGAGATAAAAGGGTTGAATAAATGAAAATAATCCGCAACTATTACTGTGCTTTTCCTCGCTCCTTGACACGCAATTTCATAGGGGCAGAAATCCACGCATCTTTTCTTTATTTCCTCTGAAGTTAAAACAACTCCTCTTAATTCCCTGACCTTTGCTTTTGCTTCATCAGTTACTTTTCCTTTATCATAGACTTTGTTGTAATATTTACACTTGCCGTCTTTTTTAAGATAATTGCACATTTCATGGAAATCTCCCGGATGCAACCCCTCATAAACATTATTGCAAAAACCCATCTTCCCGATTATATTCATCACTTCCACATTCCCGATTTTTCTAAGTGTCTCAATAGCCATTATGTGCTGGGAATGTCTTGGGGTGAGGAAAAAAACATTCAGACCGTGCTTTGATGCAAACTTAACAGCCGGGTAGAGAGCAGATACTGTTTTTCCTATCCCTGTGGGTGCATGAATCAGGAGATTTTTCCGGTTTTCAAGGCAGGATTCAACTTTATTAATCATCTCCTCCTGACCTAATCTTTTATTTTCAAATGGAAATTTCGGGGACATAAACTAATGTAACAATTAATTATTTTGTTGATTATAATTTAAAAAATTTTGAGTATTCTCTAACTGTTACTCAAGTATTCTATCATACTCCGCACATGTTCTTCCATAGGAATTACTGCTGTAATAGCAGTAATATTTCCTAAATCTTCAGTGTTCAGAACTCTGTAAAGTTTTCCATGAACATCCATCAGCCCTGTTTTATCTATATCAATTCCACAATAAGGATAAATAATACCACCCCCTTCAGGTCTATACTTATGAATAGCTTCCATTATCTCATCTTGTTGTTTATCTAGATTAACACCTTCTTTGGGAATATAAAATTGTATTTCATCTTCTTCATAAACACGCCATTTTCGTTGTTCAACAGGAATATCTGGAAAAAACAGTGCTTGCCCCACATCCACCGGTTTTAGTTCCATTTATTTACTACTATTAAATTTTAAATAATTATAATTTTATCCAAAAGCCCATTCATTCTTTGAAATTTAAATTATGAATTAGCCCGCAAATATTGCGGAAAAAGAATACATTCTTTAACCTATAGACCAAATAAGCGAAATCTTTATATAGTTTAAATACATATAGTAAAATGCTTTTTTAACCAAAAAGTGATATAAATTTAAAAAAAGTAAATGAAATATGTTGAAAAAAGGTAAGAAATCTGGACTTAATTGTCCTGAATGTGGTTCGAACGAAATATTGACTGATAGTTCAAAAGGAGAAAATATCTGTTCTAAATGCGGTTTAATCCTAAATGATAGTATGATTGATACCCAACAGGATTGGAGAGCATTTGATTCAGAAGAACTTGAAAAAACAGCGAGAACAGGAGCTCCATTGACAAGAATGCGACATGACAAAGGAATTGGAACAGAAATAGGCAAAAGTAAAGCAGAGTTGTTTAAAGTTTCCGCCGGGAAAAGAGGACAATACTTCAGAATAAAAAACTGGCAAAAGAGACTTGTAAGCAGCAAAGACAGAAACTATGGTTATGCTTTATCTGAACTTGAAAGAATCTCTTCAGCATTGAGCCTTCCTTCAAATTTGCAGGAAGAAATTGGCGCAATGTATGAGAAAGCTCTTGAAGAAGGTCTTGTAAAAGGAAGGAGTATTGAAGCCGTAATTGGTTCCCTTGTTTATGCATTATCAAGAGAATACAAATCACCAAGACTAATGTCAGAAATCTGCGAGGTCTCGGGAGTTGATAAAAGAGATTTGGGAAGAACTTACAGGTATGTTGCAAGAAAACTTAACCTAAGAGTAATCCCCGCAAAAGCGTCAAAACCGGACCGGGGAGAAAACTCCATGATTCCTGTCGTTGCAACTTCGGTCTTTTTATTATTGTCAGCAGGCGTTTACCTGCTGCTGCAAAAAAGCTGGCTGCGGGTCGTCATCGGGCTGGGACTCATATCACACGCAATGCACCTGATTCTGCTGAGCTCGGGACGCCCGGGCTTATTGGCACCGGTACTGCTGGCCGGGGGTGGCATCGATGGGGTTACCGACCCCCTGCCCCAGGCATTCGTACTGACCGCCATCGTCATCGCGATGGCAATGACCATCTACCTTTTTGCGGCCATGGCTGCACTGGCCAGACGGGGTAAACGGATGGATGTGGAGCCCGTGCCTGATGGAGATGAGGATCGCGAAGTGGACAACGAGGAACCCGGGTCGTGAGCCTGGCCCTGTTTTTCCTAACGCCGCTGGCGACCGCCTGCCTGCTGTGGTTGTGGCGACCGAGCGCTAAACTTTCCAGGCAAATATCATTAGTAGTCTCGGCCGTTTTGATCGTCTGGGCATCCACAATCGTTGCTCGCTGTGGCGATGGCGAGATTCTTGTGCACACGT
>JAUVLW010000026.1 GCA_030600555.1 Candidatus Aenigmatarchaeota archaeon | reverse complement strand
ATTTAATCTTGATTTTGGGTTAACAACCCCAGGCAGTTTATTTAACAAGTTCATTAAATTATTCGGTTAAAATTAATAATTACTGAGATATTTACTATTTTGTGTTTTCTTTGGTTTTAGGGGTTTTTGTTTCTTTTTCTGATTTATCTTTCTTGTTTTCTTTGGTTTTAACTTCTTTTGTTTTGTCTTGGGTTTTAACTTCTTTATCAACTTTAGCTTTAGTTGTTTCTTCTTTAATTTTCATCCCGGATTCGATTTTTCCGCCTGCTTTAGTTATTTTCTCTTCTGCCTGCTTGCTCCATTTATTTACAGTTATTTCCAATTTCTTTGTGGTTTCGCCGTTTCCAAGCAATTTTGTGTAACCTAATTCTTTCAAATTGATTTTGGTTTCCTTGAAATATTCTAAATCCTTTATGTTTATTATAACATCTTCAGATTTTTTCTTTAATTTTATGTGAACAAAATGATCTGGCATTTCCTTCCAAACTTTGAATTTGTTGTGTTTCTTTGAACCTGCCAATCCGCAACCTCCTTTTGAACCATGACCTCTATGCTTTTTCTTAGAACCATATCCAAAGGATTTCTGGCCATGCATCTTCTTGGTTGTTGTCTTTCCCATAAGCCTTTTTCTTTAAAAAAAAGAAATACTCGTTTATTTGCGTATCAGATAGGGGTGTTTTTGGGTTATCTGATATTTAATATCAGATTCAACTGAGATTATGAATATTTAGTATTCTAGCAAAAACCCTTTTTATTTAACCTCAAAGAATCTCTGAAGGTATGCCTCCGCCAAACCTCTATATTTTCCCCATAATTTAATGCTTGCTTCCTCAAAGTTCTTGGTTATTTTGTAATTTTCCCTCATTATTTTTTCTGTGAGGCAATCCATGTAAAAATAGTTATAATCCCTTTTCTGGAAAATATTAAACAGATTTATCGAATAATTCCCGATTCCCTGAATATTTTTTAATTCTGTTTTTTCAAAGTTCTTTGCCAGATTAATTAAATAATCTGTTTTGTAACCCAATTTAAGCGGGATTAAGTTTTTTTCTGTGTATTTCCTTCTTGAGAAATTCAGAGTTTTATAAACCCTATACATCTGAATCCTATAATTTCTGTAAGAATTGTTCTGCGAGATTATTGCTCCAACAAGAGCCTCAAAATCAGAGAAAGATGATATAACTCTTGTGTCCTTTATCTTTTCAAGATGATTCTTTAGCACAAGGTCTTTTTTGCAGATATTGTAAAATTTTGATAAATCTTCATCCAAACCAAGACAATATTTTATTCTGTTTATTAATTCAGTTTTTTGGTCTTTTTCAATTTCTTCAGAACCGGATATTATTAACTGGTTTCCAGTTTGTTTGAATTTTAGGGTTATTGGTTTTCCCCCAATAATAATTTTCCTCATGGGTTCCGGGTCGTAAAAGAAATAGAACAATCCTGAATTAAATGTTTTGTGGAAATTGAAATTGGTTGTTTTTAGTTTTAGGTGCATTATAGAATTTTGAAATGTGTTTAATTAATCAATAATATTCTATATTTTAAACAACAATTGAAGCAATCTTACCCAAATGAAGGAATCTCTCAACAACTTCTTTTGCCATTGGTCCTTTTACTTCTGAACCCATTGGAGTTATTTTCTGGTCCACAAGAATAACCGCATTATCCTCAAAACATACTCTAATGCCATTATTTCTCTTATATTCCTTTTTCTGCCTCACTACAACCGCATACTGGACTTTGTGCCTTAATTTGAAGTCTCCTTTCTTGACAACGCAACTTACAACATCTCCAACACCGCCTCTCGGAAATCTTCTTTTTCTCCCTTTATAAACTTTAAATGAAATTATCTGTATTTTCTTGGCTCCGCTGTTATCTGCGCAGTTTACCATACTCTCTGAATTCAGGCTTTTCACCACATTACTTGTTAAGGCTTTCATTTTATTATTTAGTTAAAAATTTTAAACTATTAGAATTGTCCCCAATAGCATTTATCATTCTTTTTTAATGAAGAATTATGGAGAGTTTAGAAGGAATTACTGTGAAAAAAGAGGAAAATTTTAGTGAATGGTACCAGCAATTAATATTAAAATCAGATTTGGCAGAATACAGTTCTGTCTCAGGGTGTATTATATTTAAACCAACCTCTTATGCAATATGGGAGAAAATAAGGGAAGAAGTTGATAAAAGAATAAAAAAATTGGGGGTGAAAAATGTTTATTTTCCCATGCTTATCCCGGAAGGTCTTTTAGCAAAAGAAAAAGATCATGTGGAAGGATTCAGCCCTGAAGTTGCATGGGTAACTCATGCGGGAAATCACGAACTGGAAGAGAAACTTGCAATCAGACCAACCTCTGAAGCAATAATGTATGAGTCTTATTCAAAATGGATTAGGTCCTGGAGAGACCTGCCATTAAAATACAATCAATGGAATAATGTTGTAAGATGGGAATTCAACAACCCAGTTCCTTTTTTCAGGACAAGGGAATTTTTGTGGAATGAAGGGCACACAGTTTTTGCAACAGAAAAAGAAGCTATAGACGAAGCAAAAGAAATAAGAAAAGTTTACGAAAAAGTTATTGAAGAATTTCTTGCATTGCCTGGAATTTACGGGAGGAAAACAGAAAAAGAAAAATTCGCGGGAGCAGTGTTTTCGGAGAAAATTCATTATTACGTTCCGGGGGGGAAAATAATTGAAGGACCTTGTTTCCACCATGATGGGCAGAATTTTGCAAAAGCCTATGATATTAAATTTTTGGATAAAAATGAAAAAGAAACTTATGTGTGGCAGAACACCTGGGCGATTTCCACAAGGATGCTGGGAACTATGTTCACAATACATTCAGATAACAAAGGTCTTGTGTTGCCGCCAAAACTTGCAGTAAACAAAATAGCAATAGTTCCGATTATGTTTAATCAGGACAAAGAAAAAATTATAGAAGCTTCAAAAAAAGTTGAGGAGATGCTAAAAGAATATTCTCCAATTCTTGATTTAAGAGAAGAAGTCTCCCCGGGATGGAAATATAATGAACATGAACTCAAGGGAATTCCTTTAAGAATTGAAATTGGTCCAAGAGATCTAAAAAATAATTCAGTAATTGTTGCAAAAAGAATTGATGGAGAAAAAATTGAAATCAAAATGGATGACCTTAAAAAAGAAATTCCAAAACTTCTTGAAGAAATGCAAAACAGTTTGTTTGAAAAAGCCAAAAAAATCATGACGGAGAATACAACAAAAACAGAAAATAAAGAAGAATTAATCAATATGATTAAAGACAAAAAAATGGTAATAATTCCTTTATGTAATTCTTTTGAATGCGAAGAAAATTTAAAAACAGAAACAAACGGCGCAAAGACTTTGTTTATCGACCCTGAGAACACCTGCG
This sequence comes from Candidatus Aenigmatarchaeota archaeon, assembly GCA_030600555.1. GTDB lineage: Archaea > Aenigmatarchaeota > Aenigmatarchaeia > QMZS01 > QMZS01 > QMZS01. The sequence goes on along the minus strand of JAUVLW010000026.1, from coordinate 6,686 downwards.
TAAAAGACAAAAAATGTATTCTCTGCGGTAAAAAAGCGGATTACTGGGTTTATACGGGTAAAACCTATTGAGCTATAAATGGCACCATAACCAAATAAAGGCACTGTAGCCCTTATCGAGAACTATATATATTTTACTTATTATTTTATGGACGCAATGTGTAGAGATATTATAGGCAAAACAATTGTTTCAGAGGAAACTGGGAGAAAATTCGGATTAGTTGGAAACCTTGATTTCATTATTGAAAGCGGCGAACTCTTAAGTCTGGTTATTGAAGCCCCAACAAAAGCAGTAGAACAGATAAATCTTGAGACCGACAATAAAGGAAGTTTTTTGATTCCTTTCTCAACAGTCAAAAGTGTTGGAGATTTTATAATTGTCTCTGAAAAAGAAATAATTTAACTGTTTTATTTGATTTTTTGAAATATGATTTTTTATAGATTTTAGAATATCTAAAAAATTATTTAGGTTGTAAATATTTTATATTATCAGGTTATTTAATTAACAAGGAATATTTTTTAATTCCTCGCAATTCGGTGAGTTAATAGATAAAAAATATTCATATTCTAAATTTCAGGTTATTTTAAATAAACATCACTTCAACTCCTGCACCAATAAGCACAACAATGATCCCGAGAAAAAGAAGCAATAGGGAATCTTCAAGAATAAACTGGAAGTGCCTTTTGCTCTCTTTGTGTCTGGCCAAAGCAACTGACAACAAACTTCCCGCAATTCCCGCAAGGATATATCCTAAAAATTCAAAAACACCGTGAGGCATATAAGAAAACAATAATAGAGGTATCGCAGACATACTCATCATTGCTTTTGCGCTTTGCCCCACAACAACGCCCAAAACACTTGCATTCCAAGCAATCAATAAAACAGCTCCGGAAGAATAAAATAATGAAAACACAAAACAAATCAACATCACTCCGAGATTATTAACTAATATCTTTGAAAAAATCTCTCCTGTGGTTATATTGCCTGTAATCTGGGAAATCACTTTTGTCTGGTCGGAAAATATCAGAGAATTTGTTTCCGCGGGGAGAACAAAATAAGCTCCCGCAATTACAAGAGATACTCCAAAAATCATGCAAAAATAACTTAAGATTAAATCCCCATGTCTTTCAAAAAAACTCAAAGAATAACAATAGTCCCAAAAATGGTCATATTCCTTCCTGCTTTCCTCATACCGAATGTACTTAATCATTATCGGCAAAATACACAGGGTTATCAGAAATATGAGAAAAAGCCCGCTCAGACCTAAAAAATTTGAGATTATTATTGCAACAACAGTCCCTATAATAGAAAGTATGAATATATTCATTGGATTTTCCCTCACTGTGTTTAAACTAAACAAAGACTCCAAAACCATAACTTATTAAATCTATTTGTAAAATAAAGAACTTTGGATTTAGTCTCTGCTAATTAAATATTTATATAAAATAAATAATGGAGATTTCAAAAGTTAAAAAAAGAAATGGCCAAATTGTATCATTTAGCAGAGACAAAATAAGAACTGTTATTTACAAAGCATTCTTGTCTGTGGGGAAAAATGATTTGATTGATAAAATCACCGAAGAAGTTATCATTGAATTAAAAACAGTCGATGGAATTATAAATGTTGAAGAAATACAAGATATTGTTGAACATATTTTAATTAAAAATAATCTACCTGAAGTTGCAAAAAGTTATATTTTGTACAGGAAAAAAATGGATGAAATCAGGGAAGAAAAAGAAAGAATTTTAAACAAAGATGAAGTTGATGAAGTTGATAAAAAATTTGACCTTAATGCCCTCCGGGTTATGGTTGCAAGATATCTTGAAAAAGATGAAAGAGGAAAAACAAAAGAATTCCCAAAAGACTTATTCAAAAGAGTTGCAATACATGTAACCCTGCCTTCAATTTTATATGATGAAAAAATATTTGACAAAAGCGCGCAGTCAAAAGAAAATCCTTCTGAAGAATTCAGCCCTGAACAATCTGAAGGAAAAATAAAAATAGGTGAGTGCAGTTTAAACAGATACCATCTCGAAGCATTGAAAAGACTTTATGATAGATTTAACAGAAGTCATCAGATGAAAATTAGTTTTACTGAGTTGATTGAATTAATTGAAAAAGGAGAATTCGAAGAACACAGAAAAGAAATAAAATATTATTTTGATTTAATGACTGAAAAAAGATTCCTGCCAAACACTCCAGCTCTTGCAAATTTCGGAAGAGTTCTTGGAATGGGGAGCGCCTGTTTTGTAATTCCTGTGGAAGATTCCATAGAAAGTATTATGGGAGCTTTGAAAGAAGCGGCAATTATTTTTAAATCCGGGGGCGGAGTCGGGTACAATTTCTCGCATTTAAGACCTGAAGGAGATCCAGTAAGAAGCACTTCAGGCGTTGCATCAGGACCAATCTCATTTATTTCATTATTTGACAAAATGACGGATGTCATTAAACAAGGAGGTATCAGGAGGGGAGCTAATATGGGAATACTCAATATAGATCACCCTGACATTGAAAAATTTATTGTTGCAAAAAAGAAAAATCAGGGACTGACTAATTTCAACATTTCTGTATTTATAAAACCTGATTTTTGGGAATATTATAATACAGGAAAACCCTACCCTTTGTTAAATCCAAAAACCAAAGAAGTTGTAAAATATACTGACCCAAGAAATATTATTGAATTAATCACATATCAGGGCTGGGAATCCGCAGAGCCGGGTGTAATATTCGGAGATAATATCAATGACAACAACCCTTTCCTTGAATCCCTCGGACCAATCGAAACCACCAACCCATGCGGTGAAGTCCTTCTTTACCCTTATGAATCCTGCAACCTTGGGAGTATTAACATAAACACTTTTATAAAAGAAGGGGAGAAACCTGAATTTGATTTTGAAAGTTTCAGAGAAGTTATTAACAGAACAACGAGATTCCTTGATAATGTGCTTGATATTAATAATTACCCTCTTCCAAAAATAGAAGAAATGAGTTTAAATACAAGAAAAATCGGGTTGGGTATAATGGGGCTTGCGGATGCTATGTTTGAATTGGGTATTGCATATAATTCAGAAGAAGGAATTGAATTCATAGAAAAAATAATGGAAGAACTAAACTATTACTCAAAAGTCGCCTCAGTTGAACTCGCAAAAGAAAGAGGAAAATTCCCCTATTATGAAAAAAGCAATTACCAAACAGGAAAACTTCCAATTAAAGTTGATGAAAATGATGCAAAATGGAAAGAACTTATTGAAGACATAAAAAAACATGGAATCCGTCATGGGTTCACAATCGTATGCGCCCCAACAGGTTCAATTTCAATGATAGCCGGGTGTTCCTCTGGGGTTGAACCTTCCTTTGCGTTGGTTTACGAAAAAAAAGTTGTTATCGGAACTTTCTATTATATAAACCCTGTTTTCGAAAAAATAATGAAATCAAAAAATCTGTTCGACGACAGATTAATAAGAAATATCTGCGAAAATAATGGTAGTATCCAGAGGCTGGATTTACCCGAAGAAATTAAAAAAACATTTGTCACCGCAATGGATATTAATACAGAGGGCCACATAAAAGCTCTGGCTGCTGTAACTAAATGGACCGATTCTTCAGTATCAAAGACAATCAATATGCCTGAAAATGCAAGCGTTGAAGATGTTAAGAATACAATTTTAATGGCTCACAAACTTGGATGCAAAGATGTAACTGTGTTCAGGCAGAACTCAATTAAAGGGGTTTATGAATCCAACCTTGAGCCAAAAAAAGAAACAACATCCTATGAAGCAACCAAGAAAAAAGATTTATGTCCTAAATGCAAAACAAAACTGGTGAGGGAAGAAGGATGTAAGATCTGCAAAGGTTGCGGGTATTCTGTTTGCGGATAATTTCAAAAAGAAAATTCTTTTCCTAAACTTTTTAATTCATTTCTTCTTGCTTCCAAATGAGCCTCTTCAAGATTAATTTTATAATGTTCTGAAATTCTTATCAAGCAATATAATATATCCGCAAGTTCATCCCCAATATCTTCTTTTGTTGTTTTGTAGTTGGGTTCAGTTTCCCGTTTCTTCAAATATTACTTTTTTTGTAATCTCAATTAATTCCTGAAAAGTGTATTCTTTACCCATAAATTTAATTCTCTAAAATATAAATTCTGCTTAAAAACAGGTTAATAATTCTTTTAACAATTATTATTGTGCGGAGCTAGACTGGGTTGTTAGGCGGAGCCTGTAACCCGAAATCGTCTTAGCGGGAGTTGAAAACCCTGGAAGGTATTTAAAGCGGTAAAAGCCTCTTTGATTTGACTGCGAAGTCCAGCCTTGAAAGGTGGTTTTTATTGTGAATCCCCCAGATTCGGAAGAAAGCAAGGGTAAACAGTGGAGATTATGCTTTTGAGTTCACTGGATGGAGAAGAATCGGGGAGTAAACTTTTGCTGTTTTGTTTATCAACTGGGAGGCGCTCTGCATGCTTAAATTTATCAGTTATTCACTAATATTTTAATTTTAATAAATTATGGGTTTGTGGTGTAGTTAAGCCTTTCTTTTCAGAACAACAAATCAGAAAGAAAGAAGCTCTATAATGGTAGCATTGGGGCTTTGGGTGTTAATCTTGCCTAATAAGCAAGGGGATCAAAAACAGCCTCCGACTCGAGTTCAAAGCAACACCTTAAATTAAAGGTGGTGAAAATCTCGGCAAACCCATTTTAAACTTTCAGAATATAGGGAAATAATCCTTAATTAATTATGACATTTAAAATAACTCCCTGGGAAGTAACCGGGAAAGTTGATTATGATAAATTGATTAAAGAATTCGGTTTGCAACCTTTGCAGAACCTTCCCAAACAATTCAATAATTGCTCCTTATTCAGAAGAAAAATTGTTTTTGCTCATCGCGACTTTAAAAGAATCTCTGAAGCAATTGAAAACAAAAAACCTTTTGCGATGATGACTGGATTAATGCCGAGCGGAAAATTTCATTTTGGTCATAAAATGGTTGCGGACCAGATAATATTTTATCAGTCTCTTGGAGCAAAAATCTATCTTGCTGTTGCAGACCTAGAAGCTTACAATTCAAGAAATCCAGACATGAAAGAATTAAGAAAGACTGCAATCAAGGAATACTTAACCAATTATCTTGCTCTTGGTTTAAAATTAAAAAATTGCGAATTTTATTTTCAGTCTCATCGTTCCAAAGACGGAGTAAAATCCAATGCATATTACAGCTTAGCCAACATGTTAGCGAGACATGCAACATTTAATGAATTCAAAGCCATCTATGGAGAAATTACCCCGGGAAAAATGTCTTCGGGTTTATTACAAGCAGCAGATATGCTACACGCTCAATTGCCTGAATTTGAAGGAAAATCTTTGCCTGTAGTTGTTCCAGTTGGCGTTGATCAAGACCCGCATTTAAGACTTGCAAGGGATATTTCCCAGAGAATCAAAGTCTTCAAATTTATTCAACTAAGTTCCACTTACCATAGATTTATTCCTGGATTGAAAAGCGGAAAAATGTCGTCCTCAGATCCAACATCTTACATTGCTCTTACAGACAATCCTGAAGAAACTGCAAAAAAAATCAGAAAATACGCTTTCTCAGGAGGACAACCAACCCTTGAAGAGCACAGGAAAAAAGGAGGCAACCCTGAGATTGATGTCTCTTTCCAAATGCTCAAATACGGACTTGAACCAGATGACAAAAAACTGGAGCAAATAAAAGAAGAATATGAATCCGGAAAAATGCTTAGCGGAGAATTAAAAGAAATCCTTATTGAAAAAATGAACCAATTCCTTAAAGAACATAACAAACAAAAAATCAAAGCAAATAAAGTTGTGGAAAAATTAGAATCTTCGGGGGAAATTTAAAAAATTTTGTGAAAAAAAAATATTTATTGAAATATAACCTGAAATTAATTTAAAATCCCTCAAAGAAAACTAATGAATTAGACTTCTTCTTCAACATTTAGTTTTGGATAAAGTCCCATTGAGATTATTTCATCCAAAGCCAACTTAAAGGCGTAACTTGTTTTTAGCCTCACAATATTGGTTTTATTGCAGATAGGACAATAGCTAATTCCTTTCATCTGATTATCCACAGCAACAACACCGCAGTCTTTACATATAGGAATCTCAACGCTGTCAGAAGAAAATCTTTCTTTCAAAGTTAAAGCCGCTCCATAAGCAAGCAAGCAATCCTTTTCCATTTCACCAAATCTCAACCCGCCTTCTCTGGCTTTTCCTTCAGTTGGTTGTCTTGTCAAAATAGTTGTAGGTCCTCTGGCCCTCATGAAATATTTGTCTCTAACCATGTGATATAATGCCTGATAATAACAAGGTCCAATTAAAATTTGAGCTGTTAATTTTTCTCCAGTCTCGCCATTATATAATTCTTCCTTGCCAACAGGATCAAAACCAGCTTGCTCAAGATTTTTCATCATTTCAGGTTGCGACTCTTCATTAAAAGTTGTTCCATTTGCAACCCTGCCCAATAAAGCAGCGGATTTTCCATACATTAATTCCATAATCTGACCAATAGTCATCCTGCTTGGTATTGCCAAAGGGTTCACAATTACATCAGGAACAATCCCGTCTTTTGTGAAAGGCATGTCTTCTTCAGGAACAATTGCTCCAATAACGCCTTTTTGTCCATAACGCGTGGCAAATTTATCACCAACCTCAGGAATTCTCATTTCTC
>JAUVLW010000028.1 GCA_030600555.1 Candidatus Aenigmatarchaeota archaeon | reverse complement strand
CACAAAGGAAAAGGAAGTGATTTGTGGTATAGTTTTTTGCCTCATCTGGAGAAAAGAGGTTATAGCATTACCAAGGTAAGCGAGAATCTTGAGGTATCTCCTGTTGATGTGGGCTATTACAATTTAACCCAGAAACAGAAGGATGAGATGGAGATGAAAATTAAACAGGGTCTTGCAAGCGTGGCTCAGGCAGTATCTGATTTTGAGTTGATTGCCCATGATGTGAGGAAATACAAAGAGTTCCTGAAGTTGATTAAGGAGAATGATGAACATTCCTTAAGGGCGATTTTTATAGATGAAGTTGATATCAGCACAGGGAACAATTCAATAAAAGGAATTGTTGTCAGGTGGCCAACTTTGATTTCTGATTTTATGACTCTCGGGGAAAAATTGCCCACTGAAGTTGATGTGAATAAAATAAAAGATGAACTGAAAATTTCAAAAGCAGAGGCAGTATTATTGTCAACGAAGCAAAGGTTGTACAATAACTGGAAAAAGATTTTTGGTCCTGAAATTGAAGGAAGATTATCCAGATTGCTTGCGCAGAAGAATTCAAGGGAGAGCACAATAAACGAATATAAGAACTGGTTAAAACCTCTTGTTGCAAGACATAAATTATACAAAGAGGGTTTGTCAGACCTGGGAGCAGCCAGAAAAAAACTAACTGATGTTTGGCATTCCCCTTCACAGGCAATTTCAACAAGCGAAACTGAAATTTGGGCATGGCAGCCAATAGTGCCAATAGAACCAAGAAAAGGAACAATGCAGATGAAGGATAAAGAATTTGGAATTAATCCTTATGATAAATTCATAGAAGATAATTTTATTTTAAATAAAAAAGGGTTGCAGGGCGAATATTCCTGGATTGATAAAAAATGGGTTGATAAGACGGTTGAGTATATTAAAGAAGAAAGCGGATGGATGAAAAAGAACAATCCCTATTATGTTTTGCTTAATGTTACTTATTCCAATTACATTATAAAACTCCCAACCGGAGATGAAATGGATGATGTGACTTTTAAAACAAAAAACTGGTTTTTAAGCCAGAACGCTTTATTGGTATTATTGCTAAAAATAAAAGCTCAGGAAGAGGATTTTGAGAGGGAAATAAATCAGTTAATTGGAATCTCAGGAGAGACTCAGGTAGGCGGAGAAACAATAGATTCTATTGTTGAAAGCTGGAAAGAAGATATCAAAGAGGAAAAAAAAGGAGCTTTGACTTCAGTAAAAGAGAATGCTATGAAAGTACAAAAACAGGTTTCTAAAGTTATAGATTTTTTCGGGTTGGAATTTGCTTTATCAAGACACGGTCCTTATGAACACAATTTTGGGGACAGGATTACAAATATGTATCTTGTGTCAACAGCAATTGATTTTTATATACCCCACCTAAAAATTTATCTTCTTGAGGCCGTTGGGGTTGGGAACTGAGGAACAAATAAATAATATTTTTCATTGCCTTTTAATTCTTCAATAATTCTTTTTGCAAGCATCTGCTCTATTTCAATAGTGATACCAACTCTTTTTTTAAGGTCGTCAAATGACTCGAAAGGTTTTTTTCTTTCTGATAAAATCAAACCAACATGTTTTTTCCCAATGCTTGGAAGAAGTTCAAGTTTGTGCATCCTGATTGAAATTCTTGTTGAGGTATTGAAGAATTTTATAAACTCTTCTTCTTTTGATTTTACAATTTTTTTAAGGGTTTCTTCAAGATGACTTTTTGCGAAGTTTGTTAACTCGCCTTCCTTTAATTTTCTTCTGATGTAAGTGACTTTTTCTTTATCATCTATTCTGATTTCTTCATTAAGTTCTATTTCTTTGGTTGCGACAAGTTCAAGCAACGCGAAATGACTGGTTCCAATTGCCTGAATTATCGGCTCCATTTTTCTCATACCAGCATAACCTTGAGGCAGATAATCCAAAACAATTACATTTTCTTCTCTCATAATAAGCTAAGTCCTATTTATATTGGGCGACTTTTTTAATTATATCTTTTAAAAAATCAGTTTTTATTTCTTTTTTAGATTTTAAGATTAATTTTAGGGTTATTTCGTCTTCAGGCATTATATTTACAATATTCATTACCTGTTCTTCCTGTAAATCCAGTTCCTGCAATTCCTGAGCTAATTTTACTGCATTTGTTTTTGTGATTTTTGTGGTGGTTTTAAGGTATTCCTGAGCAAGTTGCTGTTCATAATTGAATTCTTTTTCTTTGCCTTTTTTGGTCAATATATCTTTTGCTTCGGCATTTGAAATAACAACTTTATTTTTTATAATCATAACTTATATTAAAAATTATATATTAAGGTTATTCATAACTTTCTATTACTTCAGCGAGAATTTCCGCTTTTCCGCCTGTTGGTTTTGACAGAACATTATCGCAGTTTAAGCATTTTATATGGGTAGTCGCTTTGTTGAAGATTATCTGCTCATTATTGCATTTACATCTTACCTTAAGGAATTTTGAACTTGTCATATAATATAAACTATTTAAATAATATAAAGTTCTGGTTATAGTTAATATATGCATGAATTGAGTAAATTAAGTGTTAAAAAGAATATAAAGATTTAACTTTAATATATATAATGCACAAAATTAGTGGAATTGAATTTTCTTTGTTGTCACCAATGCAAATAAAGAAATTGAGCGTAATTGAGATTACAAGACCAGAGTTATATGATGCTGATGGTTATCCTGTTGAAAGAGGTGTTGTAGATCATCGAATGGGCGTTGTTGACCCTGGAATTACCTGCAGGACCTGCGGTTATAAATTAGGAGATTGTATGGGACATTTTGGTCATATTGAATTAATTAAACCTGTGGTGCATCCGGTTTTAGCGCCTAAAATTTATTTATTGTTGCAGGCAATCTGCCAGAAATGCGGAAGAGTGATGGCTGGCGAAGGCGTGACCGGTTTGAGCCCTTGCGCAAAAGACGCAAAAGAAAAGTGCCCTTTTTGCGGGGAAAAACAGAAGAAAATTAAATTTGTAAAACCAACAACTTTCAATTTTGGCAGAGACGAATTAACCACTGAACAGGTTAGAGAATGTCTTGAAAGAATAACTGAAGAAGATTTAAAAAAACTTGAGTTCAAAGGCGGAAGACCAGAATGGATGATAATAACAATACTTTTAGTTCCTCCAATGACAATGAGACCTTCTATTATTCTTGAAAGCGGTGAAAGAAGTGAAGATGATTTAACTCACAAACTCGTGGATATAGTAAGAATTAATGAGCGATTAAAGAGGATTCTTGATATCGGAGCTCCTGAATTTTTGATAAGCGATATTATTGAATTGTTACAATACCATATTTCCACTTATATAAAGAATGATATGTCAAATATACCTCCGGCAAGACACAGGAGCGGAAGACCATTAAAAACTTTAGCTCAGAGAATGGTTGGTAAAGAAGGCAGATTTAGGTTTAATCTTTCAGGAAAAAGGGTTAATTTTTCCGCAAGGAGCATAATTTCACCTGATAATTTCCTGGCCCTTGATGAAGTTGGGGTTCCTGAAGTAATAGCCAAAACAATAACAATTCCTGAGAGGGTTATTGAAAGCAATCAGGAAGAAATGAGAAAATTAGTTTTAAATCACGGCAATTTTCCTGCGGTGAATTATATTGTTCGTACAGATGGTTTAAAGAAAAAAGTTACCTCTGAAACCAAAGAGATGATTTCTGAGGAAATCATGCCTGGATACACTGTTGAAAGAAATTTGATGGATGGTGACTGGGTAATTTTTAACAGGCAGCCAAGTTTGCATAGGATGTCTATGATGGCTCATAGAGTAAGAATTATGGATGGTAAAACCTTCAGGATGCACCTTGCGGTAACAACCCCTTACAATGCGGATTTTGATGGGGATGAAATGAACCTGCACATACCTCAGACAGAAGAAGCCAGAGTAGAATTAAAATATTTAATGAGTGTAAATCAGCAGATAAGAACTCCAAGGTATGGTTTGCCAATTATAGGAGCAAAGCAGGATCATTTAATGGGAAGTTATTTTTTAACTCAGGATAAAATAACTCTTTCAAAAAAGGAGGTTTCTAATTTGATAATGTGCACTGATGTCAAAGTTAATCTGGATAAAGACACTTATTCAGGCAAGGATGTTTTTTCATTAATATTGCCAAAATTAAATTACACAAGTCAGACAAGAACTGGACAGGAAGTAGTAATCGAAGATGGACTTATGAAAACAGGATATATTGATGAAATGGCAATAGGTTCAGAAAAAGGTTCGTTGTTAAACAAAATTGAACTTCACTATGGCGGCGATGAAGCTGCGAGATTTTTAGGCAATATGTCAAAACTATGCTTAAATTTTATGAACACTCATGCATATACAATTTCTCTGGAAGATTATTATCTTGAGGATAAAAAAGAAATTGAGAAAATAGTTTCAAAAGAAATTAAGAATTATATAGCTTCGCCTTCAAAAGAAACCCAGTCGAAATTAGACCAGATTCCAAAAGAGATTGAAATAATTATTAAAGAGAACTTGTCCAGCGAATCCACAGCAAGGATTGCGGCTGAGACTGGAGCAAGGGGAAGCATGGTATCTGTATCGCAGATTATTGGGGTTGTTGGTCAGGAAAAATTAAAGGGTAAGAAGATAACAAGAGGATATTATAACAGAAGTTTGCCTCATTTCAAAAAAAATGATGTAAGTCCTTTAGCTTATGGTTTTGTAAAAGAAGGTTATATGGACGGGATTTCTCCTACTAGTTTCTTCTTTGATTCAATGCATGGTAGAGAAGGTTTGTCAGATACTGCTCTTAAGACAAAACACTCCGGTTATCTTGAGAGAAGACTTGTGAGTTGTTTGCATGATGTTAAAGTTGCGCCGGATAATACGGTAAGAAATGAGAGGAACCAGATAGTTCAGTTTACTCCATTTGAAAATAATATCAATCCTCACAAGGCAAATAAAGGTAAAATTGAAATAGAAGATATATTATGATAGGAATCGAACAGAAACTGGAAAATTATTGCGAAGAAAACAAGATAACAGGCGCAAAAAAAGAAGAACTTAAGAAAAAGCTGGATTTGTTGGTTGAGAAATCAAAATTTGAGTGCGGCGAATCTTTGGGTATTGTAACAACACAATCTCTTTCAGAGCCTGCCACGCAGATGACTATGCGAGCTTACCACTTTGCCGCTTCCGCAGGTATAAGAATGGCTTCAGGATTGCCTAGATTAATAGAACTTTTTGATTTAAGAAAAGAGATTGATAATGTAACCACAATTCATTTACTTGATAATTCCAAAGAAAGCGCTGAAGAAATAGCAAGAAATATTGTGGAATCAAAATTAAATGATGTGCTTTCAAATATTTACTATGATATTCCAAATTTTCAGGTAACTCTTGAATTTAGCGGTTTAAAAGAATTAGATATGACTTTGGAAAATGTATTAAGCGTAGTTAAGAAATATGTTAAAAAATATCCAAGCAGTATCACAGATAATGTAATTAATCTTGAAGAAGTTAAGACTTATTCTGAATTTAGAGTTTTAAAGCAAAAATTAGTTGACCTATCCATAAAAGGAATAAAAGGAACAAAAGAAACGGTAATTTTGCATAGTGATGGTGACTGGACCATACAGGTGAAAGGAGGCAGTTTTGAGAAATTTATGCTTGTTGATGGCGTAGATACCTCAATTACAACAACAACAGATATAATGGCTGTTAAAAATGTTTTGGGTGTGGAAGCGGCAAGAAATGTTTTAATATATGAAATAAATAAAACTCTTGAAGAACAGGGCGTTGGCGTTGATAAAAGATATATCGGCGTGGTTGGAGATGTAATGTCAGTTAATGGAGGTTTAGAACCTATGAGTAGGTACGGACTTATGAAGTCCAAACAAAGTGTTCTTGCAAGGTTAAACTTTGAGGAAACTATAAAGATTCTATTTGATTCAGCGGTAAATAATGATAAAGATCACTTAAATACTTTAATTAGTAATTTAGTAATAAATCAGGTGTGTCAGACAGGTACAGGAACAGTGAAATTAAAATGGAAGGTATAAATAAAGTAAAAGGGGAGAGCACATTAAATCTCAAAAAGGAATATGAAAATAATAAACTAGTGATCGGACCTAAAATATCAAAAAAATTGATGAAAAAAAATAAAATAGTTAAACTCTATCTATCAACCAATGCTCCTTTGGATTTACTTGGAGATGTTGGAAGTGTGGAAATTGAACGTTTGAATGTCGATGCAATAGAACTTGGGAAATCATTGGGTAAAAATTTTCCAATTTCTGTTTTAGGTGTGTTAAAATGAAAGTGAGTTTAGGGAAATAGGTGATTTAAAATATGAGGACATTTGATAAGAATACATTGCATTATATCTCTTTATTTGAGTTAGTGACTGGAGTTGCTCCAATAGATTGTGTGATTAATGATAAGGTTTATTTCATGGTTAACAAAGATTTTATGTCAAGGGTCTTGTCAAACAAAGGGGAGAAAATAAAGATGCTTGAAAAGCATGTTGGAAATCAGGTAATTATTTTCCCTTATTTTAAAGAAAAAGAAGAGTTCCTTACAAAAATAATCTCTGATAAACTCAGGATAAAGGAATCTGACGGCACTTTGAAATTGTTTATAAACAGGCAGGATAATAAAAAAGTTAGAAGGGATATAGAAGCTATTAAAAGTTTTTTGGAAAGGGTATATGATATTGATAATGTATTGTTCAGGTTTTGAGCCTTATATTTTATTAAATTTCTAATTATGGGAACATTCAATGCAAGGAAACTGGTGGAAAAAAGAAAAAAAGCAAAATATTGTAAGAGAGGTCATAAAATTAAAGTATTAGGCTTATTCAAGAAAACAGACCCTTTAAAAGGATCACCTCAGGCAAAAGGAATGGTTTTGAGTAAGAGGCAGCTTGAACAGAAGCAGCCTCACTCAGGTATGATTAAATGCGTCAGGGTGAAATTAATTAAAAACGGAAAAGAAGTTACCGCCCACCTTCCAAAAGACAGAGCAGTTAAATTTGTTAATGAACACGATGAAGTGACAATAGAAGGAATGGGAGGTTCACAGGGAAAATCTGTTGGAAGTATTCCTGGTGTCAGGTACAGGGTTTGCGCTGTGAATGGAATCAGTCTGGAAATGCTTAGAACCGGAAGGAAAGAGAGGAAGACAAGATAATTTATTAATGTATATTATTATATAATAATGGTAAATTCTGAAGATAAATATTTACTGCCCGCAAAAGAACTTCCAGAAAATCAGGCGGATATTGAATCATTGATTTTAAAAAGGATTGGAGAATATCCTGAAGTGGAAGTAGGAGGAATACTTATGACAAATGGTATTGATGTTAGAGAAATTCATTGTTTTTTAGGCGACGAGACAAGTATTACTCAGGAGAATGTAACTTATATTTTATCTCTTGAGAAGCAGGAACTTATAGAAACGCTTGATTTTTTACGCAATTCTTTGAATTTGGATTTGACCGAGGTTGAGCTTAAAGGATCAAAAGAGTTTGTTTTATACAAAGGTTTAAATTATATTGATTATCATTCTCATTTAGATGGAGATATTTTTCCATCATATGAAGATATTAAATCAGCGCAGGAAACTGATGAAGATTATTTAAAAGCTTTTCATATAATAGCCGGAAAGGGAAGATGCGAATGGTATGAATTAGGCTCATTATCTGATTATGCGAATCTTTATTAATAATTTATTACTATATGATGAT
>JAUVLW010000002.1 GCA_030600555.1 Candidatus Aenigmatarchaeota archaeon | reverse complement strand
TTTGAGGTCTTCTCCAATCCGCTTCTGGAAACCAGCAAGCAAAAGATTTGCGAGAAATAAATAGGTTTTTCCCTCTTTCATTATCTTGGTTATTTTCATGTTTTCCCATTTCTTCTTTGAGGTCAAGGATTTGTAGCGGTTTTCGCAAAGCTCAACTCCAACTGTATCGGGTTTTTCCTTTTTTATTATTTCATCCACAAGTTCAACACTGTTCTTTGATACATGAACAGTACCTATAAGAATTATTTCCTTGTCTTTGAGTTTTATTCTGTCAACATTTTTTTGGTTCATTATTATATTGAGTTGTTTTTTTAGGGTTCATAACTGCTAAAATTATTTAGAATATTTGTTTTGATATTTTGACAAAATAAGAAGAATAATTTCAACACCTATATTTATAGCAAGTCTAAAATATTCCTTATTTGAAGTAAAAGAGTGTCCACCTTCAGAATGAAGAACAGAAATATAACTATTTATAAAGGAATTATCTTTATCAGACAATTCTAATTTAATCTTCAGATAAGCTCTTATATTCCCCATTTCACTATTACAGCTTTTAGGAATATTTTCTTTCTCTTCACTAGCGATTCTTTTAGCAATATCGGTTAACAAATCTTGCATGAAATTTCTTAAATTTCCAATCATGCCTGCGTTTACCACTTTGGAAGTATCTTGATTGATCCAGTTATAAATCTCATTTAAAAAGTGATTATATTTATCATCAAAATTCAAATATTTTATTTTTTCAATTATATTTCTTTTATCCTGATTTATTTCTATATTAACTCCTTTAATTTTCTTCTTGGTAATTTGATATCTATTGCGAATAATTATTCCCGATAACTCCAAATAAAAATGATTTTCATTATCATTGGGAATAAATTTAAAACTATGGACTGAATTTAAAAGCTTGGTTAATTGAGCTAAATTAAAATAACGATAATCTTCTTTTAAAATAAAATGAAGTAATTTAGTTAAAATACCTGAAGTGTGTCTACGCTGAGATAAACTAAACAAAGCTTCTTCAACATACCCCAATTTAAGTAAAGTATAAAAACACAGAGCTGACTTAGAAGCATATTGAAAACTATAACCCCTTAATATGATATTTAAGTCTTTATAAGTTTCACTAGAATTGGTTAAATTAAGTTTCAGATTTTTCAAAAATATTTCTTTTAAATTATTATTATTTTGTATATTAGAATAAATATCAATTAAATCATTTGAATGAGGATAATCCAGAGTTGCTAAATTATTTTCATTCTTTAATTTAAAAGTATCTTCCCCATTATTTAAATCTAAAAATTCCATATCCAATATAGAATTAATCATTTCATTTACTTCAGCTTTCTCCATAATACTCAAATATTATTTCTTCTCCTCTTTATTCTTATCTTCGCCATCAACTTTGTACTCAGCGTCTACCACCTCATCTTGGTCTTTTTTATCTTCAGGTTTCCCCTCTTCTTTCTTATCTTCTCCCTGACCTGCCTGCTGTTCCTGAGCCTGTTGCTGGGCAGCCTGCTGGTAAATTGAGGCTCCGGCTTCCTGAACAACTTTTGTAAGTTCTTCGGTTTTCTCTTTAATTTTGGCAGTATCTTTATCTTTCAAAATCTCTTTTGCTTCTTTAAGTTTAACTTCAATTTTTTCTTTTTGCTCTTTTGGTAATTTATCTCCCAATTCAGACAAAGTTTTCTCAGTGGTGTAAACCATTGAATCCGCATTGTTTCTTATTTCTATTTCCTCCTTTCTTTTTTTATCTTCTTCTTCGTGTTCTTCTGCCTGTTTAACCATTTTTTCAACTTCGTCATCAGATAATTTTGTTGAGGCTGTAATTGTCATTTTCTGTTCTTTTCCGGTTCCCATATCTTTTGCACTTACATTTAATATCCCGCTTGCATCAATATCAAAAGTCACTTCTATCTGAGGCATGCCTCTTGGAGCCGGAGGAATTCCCACAAGATTGAAATTACCCAAACTTGTGTTGTCACTTGCCATTGGTCTTTCTCCCTGCAAAACGTGGATGGTAACAGCAGTCTGCATATCAGCCGCTGTTGAAAAAATCTGACTTTTCTTTATTGGTATTGTTGTGTTTTTTTCTATCAAAGGGGTCATAACGCTTCCAAGAGTTTCAATTCCTAAAGTTAAAGGAGTTACATCCAATAAAACTAAATCTTTCACCTCGCCGGAAAGAACAGCTCCCTGAATTGCGGCTCCCTGAGCAACGCATTCCATTGGGTCAATTCCGCCCTCAGGTTTTCCCACAAAATTTTCAACAAATTTCTGCACAATTGGCATCCTTGTCGGACCTCCAACCAAAATAACTTTTCCAATAGTTTCCTTTGATAATTTTGAATCTTTTATTGCCTGCTCAATTGGTTTCCTGCATTTTTCAACTATTGGCTCTACGAGTTCTTCAATTTTAGCTCTGGTAATTTTCATAACAAGATGCTTTGGTCCTTCTTTTGTTGCAGTAATGTAAGGTAAATTAATTTCTGTTTCAAGAACAGTTGAAAGTTCAATCTTTGCTTTTTCCACGGCTTCTTTTACTCTCTGAACTGCCATGGCATCATTCATTATATCAAGACCTTCCTGTTTTTTGAATTCTTCGGTTACATAATCCACAAGTACTTTATCCATATCAGTTCCTCCAAGATGGGTATCTCCGTGAGTTGCCAAAACCGTAAAAGTTCCGTCTCCAAATTCCATGATTGTAACATCAAGAGTTCCTCCCCCGAAATCAAAAACAAGAATATTTGTTTCCTCCTTTCTGTCAAGACCGTAAGCCATTGAAGCTGTGGTTGGTTCATTAACCAGTCTTACAACATCAAGACCCGCAATTTTTCCCGCATCTTTTGTTGCGGTTCTCTGGTTGTCATCAAAATAAGCCGGAACAGTTATGACTGCTTTCTTAACAGGCTCTCCTATAAAAGCCTCAGCGTCCTTTTTTATTTTCTGTAAAATATAAGCTGAAATCTGTTGCGGGGTGTATTCTTTTCCATGAACTTTATATTTATAATTCTCGCCCATTTTCCTCTTTGCTTCGGATATTGTTCCTTCCGGGTTTGAAACAGCCTGCCTTCTCGCCGGCTCCCCAACAAGCAACTGACCATCTTTCGTGAATGCAACAACTGAAGGAAATGCTTTCCCATATAAGGTAGAACCCTCCGCAGAAGGGATTATTGTTGGTTTTCCCCCCATCATCACAGAAGCCTGTGAATTAGAGGTTCCCAAATCAATCCCGATAATTTTCTCTTTTGCCATTAATAATTAAAGTAAAAAAATTTAAAGTGTTTTAATGACTAAATTTAAGATTATTGAGTTTTCCCTCCAGAAATCTTTATTTTTGAATGCCTGATTACTTTTCCGTTCAGCAGATAACCTGCCTGTAGTTCCTCCAATATAATTCCTTCTTCCTCATCCGAGGGTTCTTTTAACAGAACATCATGAAAATAATGGTCGAACTTTTTTCCTTCTGTTTCGATTTTTTTTAGCCCGAATTTCTCAAGGATTTTCAGGAAATTTTTATGGATTAATTTTAATCCTCCTAAATCCTCCTGATTTTTTGCGTGAGTATTTGCCATCCCAAAATCATCCAGAACAGCCAATAATTCTCTTATCAAATTTTCATTGGCTGTATTTATAAATTCCACCCTTTCTTTAGAAATTCGTTTTTTGTAATTCTCAAAATCCGCCTGCAGATATTTTAACTGCTCAAGATAATCTTCTTCCAGTTTTTTACTCTTTGAATCTTCTTTTTCTTGCTTCTTAGGTTTTTCAGTTTTCTCTGATTTATTTCCGCTCATAAAGTTAATTAAGATAATTTTTTAATCTTCATTGAAAAACCAAGAATCTGCTAATTTTACAGTTTTAATCTTCATCAAAAAGAAAAATATCCTCGATTTTAGATTTTAAGACTTTTGATATATCGCGGGCTAATTTAAGAGAGGGATTATATTTTCCGCTCTCAAGAAATACTATTGTCTCTCTTCTAACACCTACTTTTTTTGCGAGGTCTTCCTGAGTAAAATTATATTTTACCCTTAGTTCTTTTATCCGGGTTTTCATATCTATTTAAACTTCTCTTTTATTGTAATACCATCTGAGTATCATCCATGAAAACATTCCAACAAAAAGGACCGTATAATACATATCTTCAAGTTCTACGTCCAACGACCAGATTTTGTCTGCCTGAAACAAAATTATTACAGCTAACATAATCAGCAAACCGGCATAATATCCTGCCTTTTCATTAATTCTTGTAACTCTTTCATCTGGTATTAACTCTGTTTTGGTTTTGTCGAAGCAACTAATACCATGAGGCACATCATTATGCCAACAAGAATTGATATTCCTCCGAGAACCATTATTGTCTTGAAACCTGTTTGAAAAAACAACGCAACACTTCCGAGTAAGATAATAATCAAACCGACCCCAATAAATGATAATATATCTTTGTCTTTTCTTAGTTTCATTCAACATCACCTTTGCATTTTTCATTCATTTTTTCACCCTGTTGTTTATTACCTTTTGAATTTATTACCTGTGTCTTTACTGCGTTCCAAAAGGTAATTAGAAATTTCCGTGAAAATAATTTTTTAGGAAAGTTCTCTATTTCTAACTTAATGTTAGATATATATAACATATAATTATTAAAATTTATAGGTTTATTTTTTAGAATACTGCCGGTATTTTGGATTTAATTTAGAAGTATAATCTTTTCGTAGCATAAAACCCATCTTCATACAATTGATAACCCAATCTTGTAAACAATTTTCTGGAGATTTCATCTTCAAGCCAACTAACAATTAATGTATCCAGCCTTCTCTCAGACGCAATTTCCTCAGCTCTGTTAATTAACTGAGTGCCATAACCCTGTTTTTGATATTCTGGTTCAATTCCAACAACCAAAATAGTCAATACATCTCTATGCTCCATATTGGAATAATCAGTTCCTTTAGAACAATCTACAGGAATAAATTTATCTCCAAATTCAACATCCAAATAGCCTATTGAACCGGTTTTATTTCCGAACTCAGGACTTTTCCACCCAGGTTCAAAAGTTTTTCTTTCTTCAGAATTTATTAATTTCCCGAGCGCAATTCTATAAACCCTCTCAGTTTCATCTAGTGTTGGGTAATGCTTCAAATAGAATTCATGTTTTTCCATACATTTCAATTAATCAAAAGTTTAAACTATTTAATTTTCCAATCAATTCCCGCAAATCAAAATTCACAATTTCCTTGTTTCTCACAACAAAGCTCCCGTCAATCATCACATCAGACACAGTTCCGTTAAAAGAGTAAACCAGATTGGAAATTATATTATAATTTGGATTCATGAAAATATTGTCTTTGTCAATTAAAACCAAATCCGCCTTTTTATTAATTTCAATACTCCCGACTTCATTTTCAATTCCCAAAGCTCTTGCTCCGTCAATTGTTGCGGAATCAAAAATTCTCTGGGTGCTCATTGCATTAACCTCATTATAGTTTACCCTTTGCAAAAGAACCCCGAATTTCATTTCCTCAAATAAATTTAAGTTGTTGTTGCTTGCAACAGAATCCGTCCCAATACAAAGATTATTTAATTCTCGGGCAGGGCAAATCCCGCTTGCAAGTTTTGCGTTTGAGCAGGGGTTGTAAATAATGAAAGAGTTGTTTTGGTTCAGAATATTTATTTCTTCCTCGTTAAAATGAATTCCGTGAGCGCCGACAAATTTGTTTTTCAGAAAACCAAGTTCATTGAGTAAAATCAATGGTCTCTTTCCCCGATTATCCAGGCAATCATTTATTTCCTTTTCGGTTTCAGATAAATGCATATGTATTGGCAGATTATATTTATTCGCAAGGTCTCTGCTCTGAGTTAATAAATCATCAGAGCAGGTTTCAACAGAATGCGGGGTTATTGTTGGTTTTATTCTTTCATTTTTTAGCTCAAGAATTTTCTTTATTTCCATTTCAGAGTCTTCAATTATTTTTCTGGTTTTATCTTTATCAAAAAAGTCAAACATCACCTGACCGAGAAAACACCTCATCCTGGATTTTTCCGCAGCCCTTGCAACATCTCCGGTGTAAAAATACATATCATTAAAACATGTTGTTCCGGTTAACAACATTTCCGCTGTTGCAAGTAAAGTTCCCTGATAACAAAGTTCGCCGTTTAACTTTGCTTCTCTTGGCCAGATATCTTCGTTCAGCCATTCCTGAAGATTTTTGTCATCTGAAACACCTCTCAAAAGATTCATTGCCGCATGAGTGTGGCAGTTTATCAATCCGGGAATTATTATTTTATTGGAGCAATCAATTATTTCCTCCTTACTGCTTAGATTATTTCCTATCTCCGAAATTCTCCCATTTTCAATTAAAACGTCTTTATTCTCAAGAATTTCTCGTTTTTCATTTTGGGTGACTATAAACCTGCAATTCTTGAGGAGCATAAATTACTTAAAAATTTTTGTATTTCAGTTATGGGAATACCTATAGGACTTTCACAACAAGAAGAAACCTTTCTTGATGATTATGTAAATTCAATTTCAAAAGAATATTTTGGATCTCCTTATGAACCAAAAATAAAACCAAAATATGAAGAACTGCCTGAAGGTGTTGGTGGCGTTACTGCAACAAGCTGTTCTCCTTATGGGTGCAAACCTGAAAGTATAACACTAAATAAAGCGGAACATGCATTTCACAAATATATGGGACTCGTAGCTCCATTTCATGAGAAAACTCATGAAGCCCAGATGAGAGAGCTTCGTTATTTACCTATGGCTGTTGGTGAAGATTTTATTGAAGGATTAACCGTCTACACAAACATAGAAGAATTATTGAAGAAAGGTGAAACAATGTTCGCTAATGTTTATTACACTTCTTTATCTCCCGCATATAAACAATATTATCACCAGATGAAAGAACTTGAACAAAAAGGCGTATCCATTAAAGATTTAGCGAAAAGGGCCAATCAAAAAGGAATGGAAAATGTTCTTGGGAGGAAATATTCTTTATCTGGAAATGCTGGGAAATATAATTGAGTTCTTAGCTCCTGACAATTTATTTGGCAAACCATTGCAACTAGTTTGTTGTATATAGAATATAAATTTCTGACTAACAAAAAATTAATCAAACTAATTAATGGAACCGATTGAAATTGTGAAAAAATTGTCAAATATTGAAAAATTTAATCCTGTGCAGGAACTCGCCCTTGAAAAAGGTCTGATGAAAGGAATTAACCTTGTGGTTTCAAGTCCGACTGCTTCAGGAAAAACAATTATCGCGGAACTTGCAATGATAAACAACTGGATGAAAAAGAAAATGAAATCAGTTTATATTGTTCCTCTAAAAGCGCTTGCTTATGAAAAATATGATGATTTCAAAGAAAAATATGAAAAACTTGGATTGAAAATAGGAGTCTCAACAGGAGACCTTGACTCCGCTTCCAGATATCTAAGAGACAAAGATATCATTATCCTGACTTCAGAGAAACTTGATTCCCTGATAAGACACAAAACAGAATGGCTCTCTGAAATATCGCTTGTTATTGCGGATGAAACTCATTTATTAACGGACCCTTTCAGAGGACCAACTCTAGAGATTGTTTTAACCCTGCTTAAAGAAAATTATTCCCCTCAGATTATTGCGCTATCTGCAACAATTTCAAACTGCGATGACCTCGCGGAGTGGCTTGAAGCAGAACTTGTGCTTAGCGACTACAGACCAGTTCCTCTCAAAAAAGGAATTTTCATGGACAACAAAATTATCTTTATTGAGGAAACCAAAGAAGTTGAATGTTCTGATTTAAATTCAATAGTCAAAAAAATTGTTGGAAAAGGGAAACAAGTTTTGATTTTTTTGTCCTCAAGAAGGAACACTGAGAGTCTTGCGGAAAAACTTTCAAAGGAATTTCCTCTTATTGAAAATGAGGTTTCAGGCGAAATACTTAAAGCACTTGAAACCCCCACAAAACAATGCAGGAAACTTTCCGGTTGTTTAAAACATGGTATCACATTCCATCACGCAGGTCTTGTGAACAAACAAAGAAGTAAAATAGAAAAAGCATTCAGGGAAAATAAAATAAAAGTTATATGCGCAACAACAACACTTGCGGCGGGTTTAAATTTGCCTGCTTTCCTTGTTATTGTAAGAGATATCAAAAGATTCTCAGGAGGGTTTTCGCAGTATATTCCTAATCTGGAAGTGCAGCAAATGCTTGGTCGGGCTGGAAGACCAAAATATGATTCCAATGGTCTTGCCTTGCTGCTCGCAAAAGATGAAAATGTTGCGATTGAATTAAGAGATAAATATCTGCTCGGGGAAGTTGAACCAATTGTTTCAAAATTGTCCATGGAACCTGTTTTAAGAATGCAGATTCTTTCATTGATTGCAACAGAATTCATTTATTCAAAGAAAAAATTAATTGAATTCTTTGGAAAAACTTTCTTTGGTTACACTTTCGGAGCATCACTGGAACTTGAAATAAAAATAGAAAATATTCTTGAGCAACTTGAAGAATTTGGGTTTTTGGATTTGAGTGAATTTAAAGCAACGCCTATTGGAAAAAGGGTTTCAGAACTCTATCTTGATCCTTTGTCCGCTCACAAGCTTCTGCTTTCGCTTGAGCGGGTTGGCAGTGAAACAGTTCCTATGTCTTATCTTCATTCAATATCTTCCTGTTCAGAACTATATCCTTCGCTCAGGGTGAAAAATAGCGAAGCTGAAGAATTTGAAGATTTTATTGTAAAAAATGAAAGTTTGTTTTTGAGCGATGTGCCGGAACCCTATGATTTTGATTATGGATTATTTTTGCAGTCCCTGAAAACAGCAATGTTATTAAATGACTGGATTTCTGAGAGAACAGAAGATTACCTGCTTGAAGAATATTCTGTTACTCCTGGGGAACTGTATATGAAAATATCAAATGCTGAGTGGGTTTTATATGCTGCTGAAGAATTTGCAAAACTGAAAAATAAAAATGAAATTGCTGAAGAACTTAATAAACTCCGGTTAAGGCTTAAGAATGGAATCCGGGAAGAGCTATTGAAACTGATTATGATTAAAGGAATTGGTCGGGTTAAGGCAAGAAAATTGTATAAAGTTGGGATTAAAAATGTTGAAGATATTCGGGAGAATAAAATTATGGCTGGGAGGTTGATTGGGAAGAAGACTTTGGAGAAGATTTTAGTTTAAAATATTTTAGTCAACTTGGGGATTTTTCAAGTATTTTTACCTCAAAATTTTACTTATTATGTCAAAAGTAAAAAATCGTGTTTTCTAAAAATTGATTAATTTAATCAGCCTCAAATAATTCCCTTGCAGTTAATATAATGTTAGCCAGAATAATCGCTGAAATTATCTACCCTTTTGCAATATTATCTAGAAATATTGATTTATTGAGACTTGGAATAAAAGTGAAAGTAAATAAAATTGGGTCTGGATGGATGCAGGGTGTTGTTCTCCACACAATGGATTTATTCTGGCGTCCAATAGGAATTAAAGGTGTTAACTGCTGGACCATAGGCAATGTGGATAAAAACGGCAAGTCAACAAGATATGATGAAAAATCAAAATATTTCCAATCCTGGTTTGGAACTTATATTATTAAATCCAGCAATCAATTCGGAATTAAAGAAGGAAAAGGAAGGTCAAAAGAAATAAAAATTCTGGATTATAATAAATTGAGCATGGTTGATCAAAATAACTGGTTGAATATGTGCATGAATCCAAAAGCTCCGACAACCCTGGATTACAAAAGCGTGAAATTTATAAAAAATTTTAAAATTGCGAGCGGGCACACATGCCATTTGTTTTCAGGAGAATATAAGACCACTTCGGACAATAGCAATAAAACAAAAAGCTTGAGTATGGAGTTATATTCAATACTAAATTACAAACAATTCAACGGGAAAAAAGATTTTTTTAAACCTAAAGCATTCCTCCCGAAATATGATAACAAAACCCCGTTCAAACCAATTCAATTAAAAGGATATTTCGGAATAATTCCGTTTTTTGATAAACACAGGCATGTGGTGTTTTACGGGTGCGGAACAAAAAAGAATTTTGAGAAACTAAAAAATGAAATCCTTTCAATGATTAAAAGTTCAGAAATAGAAACAAAGTTTTAATTTAGTTTCAAAGTTTTCACAAAACAATAAACCAATTAATATAATTTATCTTCCACGCGTTTTGCCGCAATTACCATATTCTTTAGTTTTCCAAAAGCAATTTCATGGGGAAGAATACGCATTCCGCAATCGGGGTCCACAAGGAGATTCTTTCCAAAATGCTTGATGCCTTTCTGAATAAAATTTTCAATATCTTTAACAGGTTCTATTGTTTCCCTCATAGTATTTACACATCCAAATCCAATAATTTTTTCATTTGATATTAAATCTTCTTCTGAATAAGTATTTAAATTATTCTGGTTTCCTGAAAATTCATGATCCAAAATATTTACATTTTCCAAGTTCAACAGCGATTTATAAATCTTTGAAATATTCCCGCAAACATGCAATTTTGTTGGCACTTTTATTCCATCTAAAACCCTGTCAATAAATTTAACTTTCTCATTAATTCCTTTTTGAAGTAAACTGAAACAAGGTTCATCAATTTGAATCAAATCCGCCCCAGCTCTTTCAAGTTCTTTTGCATTTTCATGAAGTATGTCCGCAAGTCCTCCAATAAGATAATTTCTATTTGCATATTTTGTTAAAGAAAACTTTGGCTCAATATCCATAGAATAGGATAATGTTGTCGGACCTGTAATAATTCCCGCAATTTTAGATTTTCCCTCAGAGATTTCTTTTGCTTTCAAAAAATCATCAATTGTGGAAGGATATTTGTAGGCTAAATTACCAACAATTCTGGGTTTTAGTGAATCTCCCCGCAATTCAATTCCTTCAATATCCTGAGCAAATAAATCAATTAAATTAGCTCTGACTTGTCCATCAGAAATTATATCTATTCCCGCATACATCTGATCTTTTACTGCTCTTGTTAATGCATCTTCGTAATTTAACGAATTTGGGGGATAACTCCCAACCACAGTGGTTATTAACTTTTTCCCGACTTCTTTGTATAAATCCATTTACTATATTCTTAACAATCATTTAAACCTGGGTATACCTTCTGGTCTGGACGCAATGGTCATATTAACTGCATTCAGCATAGTTTACGGCATACTAATAGATATGATAGCCACAAAATTCTCTGAATAATTACCTAAATTTAATTTTATATTAGTTTATGCATCGATAGTCTAACGGTAGGACATTGGCCTTCCAAGCCAACAATTCGGGTACATTTGTTCTGGTTTGCCGGAATAGTGCTGTAATCGAATCCCGATCGATGCATATTTTTAAAATTATTGATTCCTAAATTGCAAGCAAAATCCAGAACTATTTGAAATTAAATATTTACCAATATCCTAAAAACAAGTTTACTGAAATTAAATCATCTCCGCTTTAATTATCTTAACTTCTTCAACAGGTCTATCGCCCTGTTTTGTCTGCACTTTTCCGAGTTTGTCAACCACATCCATTCCCTCAATAACTTTCCCGAAAGCAGGATGTTTGGTATCAAGGAAACTGTTGTCAACAAGATTTATAAAGAACTGGCTTGAACCTGTGTTTGGTCCCGCATTTGCCATTGAAATTGTTCCTCTCTCATTTCTGTTTCCTCCCTCATGGGTAAATTCATCTTTGATATTTGGTATTGTTGGGTCCCCATATCCGGTTCCGGTTGGGTCTCCGCCCTGAATCATGAACCCAGGAATAATCCTATGAAAGATTACGCCATCATAGGTTCCTTTTTCAACCAATTCCTCAAAATTACCTATGGTAATTGGCATATCTCCGTATAATTCAATCGTAATATCACCTAAAGTGGTTTTCAACAAAACTTTCTTTGCAACCGAAACATTTCCTGTTGAATTATCTCCGCCCGTGGGTGAATCTGAAACTCCTTCCATAAATAATAGTCCCGCAATTATTAAAAGACCTAATACAAAAGCCCAGATTATTGAGTTTCCTTTCATAATATATTAAATTAGTTTTAAGAAATTAATAAGAATTGTTGAATTATAACGAGATAAAGTTCTATTTACACAATACACTAACTGTTTTTTCTGCGCCCCAGGAATGTTTTATTTTTAGTGCTAATATAGCTCCTTCTTCGCAGGTTCTTGGGGTTGCATTTATTTTACCATAACAAGTTCTTCCGGGAGATAACTTTTTTGGATTGTTATAACAAGCAATTCCATTAATACCTCCATTCCAAATACCAAGTTCTTTTGGAACACCATCTAAGTATAAATTCATATAAGATTGATTTGCAGGATAATTAATCTCATTTAATGAAGAAGCCATGAACTCAAAACAAATAATATTTTCTGAACATTCATAAGCTGTTGGTAGATTAGAGCTTTGCTGTGCTTTTTCCATGCCAGTTAAACTTGGGCGTTCTGGATGAGACGGTCCCGCAAAACCACTTGTAAGAAAAAACAAACCAAAAATAATTATAAATTCTATTATTATAACTAAGATCATAAACTTAATAATCTTTTTGGATTTTTCCCCGAGTATTCCACCAATAATACTTCCAAAAATAAACCAAAGGGTTCCGGCAAGCATTAATCCTGAAAATGAGTCTATGCCTCTCAACAAGAAAATAAACTCAAACCAACCGAAATTTACTCCTGAAGGTGTGCATCTATCAGGTGAAAACATAAATACCAAGAGAGCAAAAGTATAACAAGATAAGGTAAACATTATACCCCCAATCAATGCTCCTTTTAACCAATCTGATTTTAGAATATTTTGTACTTTATTATAAATTTCTTCCCTTATTTTTTCTTTGATGTCTTCTTAACAAAATCCATCAATTCCTCAGGGAAAGGGAACACTATTGTTGAATTCTTCTCCGAAGCAATTTCAGATAAAGTCTGGTATAATCTTAATTTTAAGGAAGCTGGGGATTTATCAATTATCCTGCCTGCATCAAGCAAACCCTGAGCCGCCTGCCTCTCTGCCTCAGCAAGAATAATCCTTGCTCTCCTGTCTCTTTCAGCTTCTGCCTGATGGGCCATTGCTCTCTTCATATTCTCAGGCAATTCAATATCTTTGATTTTAACATCCGTAACTTTAATTCCCCAGGGATCTGTTTCCTCATCAACCACTTCTCTTATTTTCTTACCGATTTCTTCTCTCTTTGCAAGAACATCATCAAGTTCTGCTTTTCCGCACATATCCCTTAATGCGGATTGGGCTAATTGCGAAACCGCATATTTGTATTCCTCAACCTCAAGCACAGCCTGGTCGGCCCTCAATACTTTGAAAAACACAACACCATTTACTTTGATTGGAACATTATCCTGAGTCATAACTTCCTGTGAAGGCACATCCGCGGTAATTACTCTTATATCTACCTTCTCAATCCTATCTACAATCGGAATTATCCACCGGAATCCAGGTTCAAGAACACCAGCAAATTTACCAAATCTAAATTTAACTCCCCTATCATATTGATCAATTATTCTGATTCCCGCAAAAAAAGTTACTACGATAAATAAAAGCAATGTAATCTCCCACGCCATAATTATTTTATTATTTAAATAAACAAATTTATTCAATTTTCTTTATAAGAGGTTCTGGTTTCTTGAGCTTTCCTGAGAAATTAAAATTATTTGCGTCATCCCATTTCACATCCTCTGGTTTTATGTTAAGATAATCAAAAATCTGTTCAGAGAATTTTGGGGTAATTGGATAAAGCATTACTGCGAGATTTTTCACAAGATTTCCCGCAATATAAGAAATTCTTTTTTTCTCTTCTTCATCTTTCTTCCACGGTTCGCTGTTGTTAAAATATGCGTTTGAAAGTTTTGCGTAATGGACAATATTTTTTAGAGCTTCATGGAATCTGCAGTCCTCAAAATTTTTCGTGATTGTCTGACGCACTTCACTGCATTCCTTTTCAACCAATTCAGCTTCAGTTTCCTTCTCAACTTCAGGAATTTCCCCAAAATTAGAATAACAAAAAGAAAGAACCCTGTGGACAAAGTTTCCTATTATATCCGCAAACTCATTGTTTATTGTTTCATTAAAAGCTTCCATTGAAAACACAGAATCATCCTGTTCAGGATATAAAGATATTAAAACAAACCTCCAATAATCCGCGGGATATTTCTCAAGGGCTTCTTCTGTGGTCAATCCATTCCCCCGGCTCTTTGAGAATTTTATTCCTTTTGCTTTCAGCCACCCGCAGGACATTAACCTGTCAACGAGTTTCCAGTTTTCTTTGCAACCAATCAGCATTGAAGGAAATATTATTGAATGGAAAATTGTGTTATCTTTTGCCATAAACTGCGTCAACTCAGTACCCTCATTTTGCCACCAGTCTTCAAATTTCTGATTATTTTTTTCGCACCATTCTTTTGTGAATGCCAGATAACCTATCGGGGCATCAAACCACACATACAAAATTTTATTTTCATATCCTTCTTTGGGAACTTTAAATCCCCAGGTTGCGTCTCTTGTAACCGCCCTTGGCTTCAATCCATTTTTCAAAAAACCAATTGTTTCTGTTCTCGCAAGTTTGCTCCATTTTTTACTTTTATTATCTACAAAATCCGATAATTCTTTATCAAACTTTGGAAGGTCGAGGAAAAGATGTTTTGTTTTCTTAAAAATAATTTTACTTTTGCAAAGAACGCAATAAGGTTCTACTATATCTTTTACGTCTATTAACTTCCCGCAGTCATCGCATTGGTCTCCTCTTGTAAGACCTCCGCAAGAAGGGCATTTTCCTTCAACCCAGCGGTCAGGAAGAAACCGACTGCATTTCTCGCAATAAACATTCTCAACTTCTTCTTCTTTAAGATATCCGTTTTCATCAAGTTTATTAAATATGTGAAAAGACATTTCTCGGTTCGCATCGCTGTCAGTAATTCCATAATAATCAAAATTTAACTCAAACTTTTTCAGAATTTCCTTCATTTTTTCATGATTTTTATATGCTAATTCTTTTGGAGTTATCTTCATTTTCGCTGCAGTAACTTCATACATTGTGCCATGAGAATCAGAACCGCAGACAAATAAAACCTCATTTCCCCTCAGCCTGCAAAACCTTGCGTATACATCAGCGGGAAGCATACTGCCAACAATATTGCCTAAATGGGAAATCCCATGTATATAAGGCAGGGCAGAAGTAATTAATTTTCTCATAAAAGATATTTAAAATAGTTTTTAACCCTTTAATCTGCTTAAATCCTCCGTTTTTTAAAAATAAGCCTATCTTTTTTAAAGAAAATGTTAATTATGTTTCAATTAAAAGAAGTTAATCCAAAAATTAAAATTCCTAAAGACCTGAAAAAAATAGATATGAAATATACATTAATAGAAAATTTTATTGATATCTCCATACATCATCAGGGGAAAGAAATTGTGTATGAACTCATAGAACCAAAATTAACAAAAAAAGAAATTGCAATATTTAACAAATTATATGATGGATTATTGCAATTAATAGATTTGTCTCCGATGGATTTCAAAAACAAAGGGGAACTTATCAAATATTTTGAGATTAAAATTAAATTTCTCATGAATGAATATAATTATCAGGTTTCTGAAAAAAGTTATAACAAACTAATGTATTATATCTACAGGAATTTTGTTGGACTTAATGAAATAGAAGGGTTGATGCAGGATGATTATATAGAAGATATAAACTGCAATGGTCTGAACACAGAAATATATATTAAACACAGGTTATTCGGAAATATGAAAACAAATATAATTTACAAAAATAATGAACTTATAAAAAATTTTATAATCAAGCTTGCGCAAAGATGCAACAAGCATATTTCCTATTCGGATCCTTTCCTTGAAGGTAGTCTGGCAGATGGTTCCAGAATCGAAGGAACTATTTCAGAAGAAATAAGTCCCAAAGGACCTAATTTCTCAATAAGAAAATTCAGAAGAATTCCGTTCTCCCCAACAGAATTAATTTCATCAAACACCATATCCGCGGAAGCATTTGCTTATCTATGGTACCTGATAGAACACAAATCAAACATGTTGATTATTGGCGGAGCCGGAGTAGGCAAGACAACATTATTAACTTCTTTATTGACATTTGTCCCTTCAAACTCAAAAATTGTTTCAATTGAAGATACAAGAGAAATCAGAATTTATCATGGCAACTGGATTGCAACTGTAAGCAGAGAATCTATTGGCGGACTGAAAATAGGTGAAATTGATTTAAATAAATTACTGAGAGAAAGTTTTAGGGAAAATCCTGAATATGTTGTTGTGGGTGAAGTTAGAGGAAAAGAAACATATGTAATGTTTCAGGGTATGGCTAGCGGGCACCCGACATTATCAACATTCCACTCTGAAGATGTGCATTCAGTTATTTCAAGATTAAAAACACCCCCAATTAACCTGCCTTCGTCCCTTATAGAATTATTGGATATTATTATTACAGTCACTAAAAACGAAGATAAAAACAACCTTAACCGAAGAGTGAAAAAGATTGAAGAATTTATTAAAATAGATGAAGTTCGAGGAGTTGCTGAAACCAAAATAATTGTTGGTTATGATTCAAGAACTGATTCTTTTGAATATACTCCCATGAGCCGCATCCTTGAAAAAATTTCAATAAATCAGGGAATAGATCCTGAAAAAATTAAAAAAATTATTGAAAATAGGGGGAAATTTTTGCTTTCACTCGTGAAAAAAGAAATATTTGATATGTATGAAGTTCAAAAAGAAATAGAAAATTATATTTATGATGAAAAATAAATTGGAAGGGGACCTCAAAATAAGTCCGATTGTCTATCTTATTGTTGCTATTTTTATTTTGGTGGTTATTATAACTTTTATATTTAGTGGATGGAATAAAGAGATTAACACAATCAATGAAGAAAATAATCTGCGCGGTGAATGCATAATGTGGATTTCAGCGGAAACAGGTCCTTGTGTGGATAAACTTGATATAATTAATAAAGAAGGTGAGTTTATTTATCCTTATCTTAATAAAACTTATGGAGTTGCAAAAGAAGATGAAGCAAAAAAAGCATGTTTATGTCCATAACAACGAAATATGAAAATTGAATGCATTGGTCTGAGAAAAATATTCAACTCAAGAGGAGAAGAAACAATCGAATCAACAATATTTTCAAATAATAAAACTGGGGTTGGAAGCGCTCCAAGCGGAGCAAGTGTTGGAACCAAAGAAGCCAAACTTGTTAATCTCGATGCTGGATTGAAAAATTTTAATAAAATTAAAAATAAATTTACTGGGAAATTTACGCAGGAAGAATTTGATTTATTGTTGATGAATAATCTGGAAAAAATTGGTTCAAATCTCACAACAAGTTTATCATTTGCTTTCTTTAATCTAAACACCGATAAATTTCTTCATAAAGTTTCCGGGGAAATTCCTATTCCCATGGGAAATGTGATTGGAGGCGGAGCTCACCATGGCATAACAGACATCCAGGAAATTTTATTATTGCCTGTTAAAGCAAAAGATATCTTTGATGGAATAAAAACAAATTTTGCTATAATGAATGAACTTCGGGATAAATACAAAACTAAATTCCTTGGAGTTAATGATGAAGGTGCTCTTGTAATGAATTTCTCAAATGAAGAAGCCCTTGGAAATGTTTTAGATATTGCAAAAAAATATAAAACAAAAGTTGGGATTGATTTAGCGGCGTCAGAATTATTTGATGGAAAAAAATATGTTTATAAAAACCTGAAAGTCAGCAAAGAAGAACAGGTTGATTTAATGGGTCAATGGATAAAAGATTATAAACTATATTTTATAGAAGATCCTTTTGAAGAAAATGATGTTTCGGGTTTTATGGAATTGACAAAAAGATTTAGGAAAAAATGTTTAATCTGCGGGGATGATTTATTTGCCACGCAAATCACCAGACTTGACAAGGAACTTGCAAACTCCTGTATTGTAAAACCCAATCAGGTTGGAACAGTTACAGGTGCGTTGGACTGCATAGATAAAGCAAAAAAACTAAATATGATTCCTGTTTTGTCGCACAGGTCCGGAGAGACCTGCGATTCCACAATCTCCAAACTAAGTCTTCTTACCAAAATCGCAAAATTCGGAATATCCCAAATAAGAATCGCAAAACTAAATGAATTAATCAGGTTAAGAGATTTGCTAAAATTTAGCGGTAAAAGAACGAAACTGGCAACATTATAAATTAGATTTATTTTTAACAATTGTGTTATCTAAAGCAATTACAAAAGAAATATAAAATTGAACAACAACCAATTCGACAATTTACTTACAACAAACCTATATTAATTTATAGTTTTTTTATAATTATTATATGCTGCATTATACTAGAAAAAGTTATTGTCCCATATGCGGAGTGAAAGGAAACAAAAAAGGAAAACATTATCAATGCATAAATTGCGAAACAGTATTTTCTCATTTCGGAGTAATCAGTGGTCCATTTGACGACCTCTTCCTGCCATCCGAAATAGAAAACCTCAAAAATTTACTGGATGATAATTAATCAAAGATTCCCGCCAACAAGGCATTGCATTTCCTGCATTTTGAGTGTTCAAAATCCACTTCATAGCCCTGCCGTTTTATCATCAAGTTTCCGCATGAAGGACAAAAAGTGCTTTCATATTCAGGTTCAAAAACATTTCCAAGATAAACATATTTTAATTTTTTCTTTGCTTCTTTAAATAAATCTTTAAGAACTTTAATTTTTGTCGGCTCTAAATTTAGAAGTTTATAATCAGGATGAAATCTAGAAAGATGCAACGGAGTTTCTGAACCGAGGTTAGTTTTAATCCACGACGAAATATAATTAATCCATTCTTTTGAATCATTGTGTTCCGGAATAATCAAACTGGTGAGTTCAATCCAGATATTCTGTTTTTTGTATTCGAGTATTGATTCAAGCACTGGTTTTAAAGAAGCCAGACACAAAGTTGAGTAAAGTCCTTCCGGACCTTTTATATCAATATTAATTGCATCCAGATAAGGCGCAAGTTTTTTGATTGGATTCTTGTTAATATAACCATTTGAAACCCAGATATTTCTTAAACCTTCTTTTTTTGCCAGCTTCATTATATCAAGAGCATATTCATAGAAAATGGTTGGCTCAGTGTAAGTATAAGCAATTGTTTTTACCTTGTGTTCTTTTGCAAGTTCAATAACTCTCTCAGGCGGAACAAAGTCACCGAAAATTTCTCCCTGTGAAATTTTAGAGTTCTGACAGAAAGCGCAGGAGAGATTGCATCCGCAGGTCGCAATTGAAAGGGCTGTGGTTCCGGGCAGAAAATGAAATAAAGGTTTCTTTTCAATTGGGTCAATTGATAAAGCGCAGGGTTTTGAATAAACCAGAGAATATAATCTACCTTTCATATTTTTCCTTGCCCTGCAGAATCCTGTTGAATTTTTATTTATATAACACATTCTTGGGCAAAGCAAACATCTTACTTTTTCGTCTGGCAATTTTTCATAGAATAATGCTTCTTTTGATTTTTGTGGGATTGGTTCCATAATTAATATATATTAGTAAGTTCATTGATTCTATAATTTTATTGTGGATTATTGGAATATATTATTCAAATATTTTTCATTTACTTCCGCTAATTTCAGGTATTCTAATTTCATCGAGTCGTTTTCAGGCAACTTATTTGCTTCTTCAATAAAATATTTCACTCCTTTTTTGTAAGCAAGATATAAGATTTTAGTTATTTCATCCTCTTGGTTTACACCATAGACCTTAACGGGTTCTAATCCCTCCAGATATGCTCTTAACCTGTGTTTATGCACAGGACGCTTTCTGGTTATTTTAAAGTGTTTTGCATTTTTTCTTGCTCTTTTTAACACTTCTTTTGAATAATTCTCTGCCAGTACAGGCATTGCTCCTTCAAGATTTTTCGTATAATCATCAAAATTAATGTAAGAATTTTCTATAAATTTAAGCAATTTTGAACTCCCGCCAAAATCATCACAAACGCCTTCGTATAAATCCTGCACTATTTCCTTTAATAGGGTTATGGAAGTATCCACATTATAACCCAATTCTTCCGCTTCCTTAATCTGTTCATCAGCCTGTCTGATATCAACCAAAGCATATGAAAAAGATAAATCATCAATATTTCTCTTTCCTCTTTTCACAAGAATTGTCTCGAACTGAGTTTCGTAAGCTTTTTCAACTAATTCCTTCTTAACTTCCAAATCTGGATTTCTGGCCATAATATCCAACAACTCCACAGCCCACAGATATCCCTCAGCCACATCCGTTTCCAACTGGGAAATGTCTTCTACAACTCCAGAAAATACCATAATCAATAAACAGAAAATTATTTATAATTTGATAATGAATTTTATCTTTTATTTATTATAAAAATTATTCCTCAATTCTTGGAGCCAGTATGAACCCAAGTTTGACTTTGTCCTTAATCATATATTCAAGATGAACTGGGTAATCTTTGTTAAATTCAAGTTTAACTTTATCAGTAAGTTTTCCGGCTTTCAACATCTTACTGAGGTATTCAATGGAATATCTCGCAACGGTATCTTCTTTGCAGGTTAGAGAATACAACTGAGGATTATCCGCTTCAATCTTTATCTGCGTGAAACTTGAATCTCCTTCGGCTTTTAAAACCAAAGATTCTTTTGAAATCATTATTGCAATCCCATCAGAAATCAAAGCGCAATTCTCAAGACCTTCTTTTAGCACTGAAGGGTCAAGTTCAATTGAATTTTCAAAATTAAATCTACTTATATCCTGCATTTCCTGTTTTGCAACAGAAATAATAGGCATTGCAAATTTCCTTGTTGTACTTCCCTCAAGAGTTAATTCAAACCTATCCTCGTTTTCATCAACAGCCAAAGTTAATTTATCGTCGGGCTTTGATTTCTTTATAAACTGCAACATTTTTAAAATATTCAAACCTATTTCCAATTCTTTATCACAAGTATAACTTTCGAATGCTGTTGGAAGGATTAAAAAGTCCACAACAGCGATAACAGCTCTGTCAGGACATATGAGAGAAATCCCATCTTTCTTTATGTTAAATGTGCCCTCATCAACAATTTCCGCAATTGCATTAAAACTTTCTTTTATCAAACCTACATCCTCCAAAACCGCTTTAAACATAATATTAAATAAAGATTAATATTAGTATTTCCAATTTTTTATAATCAATCCTGCGAATTTAATTGTTTCTTCCAAATCCTTCACATTAAAAATCTCATTAGGTGTGTGCATATTTCTTAGAGGAATATTAATAGACAAACTCAAAATACCTTTCCTAATCATCTGAACTACAGCAGTATCAGTCATTCCTCCTTCAACTAATTCCAGTTGATGTTTAATCTTATTCTTTTTCGCCAAATCAAGAACAAAATTTTTTAAATTTTCGGGTAAAATCATTCCGCGACCTCCAGCCTCAACCAAAGTAATTGAAACCCCCTCACCCAATTTTATCTCAGTGTCTTTCTCAGTCACAGCAGGCACATCCCCAGCAATAGCTGTATCAATAACAATAGCTAAATCAGGATCTATTGCATAAACCGCAGTTCTTGCGCCTTTCAACCCAACTTCTTCCTGAGTTGAAAAAACAAAGTATATATCATCTTTTGAGGTTTTCATGTTTTTAATCAAATCCATTAAACAATAAACTCCCAACCTATTGTCAAGGGATTTTCCAACAAAAAGATTATTTCTCAATTCCTTAAATTCAGATTTAAAAGCAATCGGGGTGCCTATTTCCACCGTAGATTTGTCTTTCTCAGCAAAGCCCGCTTCAATATACATTTCATCATATTTCACCAATTTCTTCCTCTCTTCTTCTTTCTGCAAATGAACTGGCTTTGAACCTATAATTCCCTCAATCTCAGACTTTCCTTTTATCAAAACCCTCTGGGCTAAAAGAATCCTGTCATCAATACCACCCATCTTTGAAAATTCAATAAACCCTTTATCAACTCTTTTTACAATTAATCCAATCTCATCCATATGAGCTACCAAGGCTATTTTTTTCCTGTTTTTACCAGAACCTTTTTTTAGAACAATCAAATTTCCTAAATTATCTTCAATCACACTGTCCGCATACTTTGAAATTTCTTTTTTTATCACTTCCCTGACTTCGCTTTCAAAACCAGAAACACCGCAGGATTCACTCAATTTTTTTAATAATTTTAAATCAACCATAATTCAACATTGAAATAATTATAAAAGAATCCTTAGAATTTAAATAACCCCTGCATAATTAAGCATATTTTAGGTTAACGGAAAGTATTGAATTATATGAAATAAATAATTATTATGAATAAGATTATTCCCTTCCTGCTTATCTGTTTAATAAGTTTATCTGGATGCACCATTCCTTTTCTTGATGACCAAACACCAAGACAAATACAGCCCTTAATTATTACTTTAGAATCTGATTTAACAACTCTTAAATCCGGAGAAAAAACATTCCTTTACCTGACTTTTGACAACCTTGATGAACTGGAAGAATATGAAGTTTCCGGGAAAATAATGGACGGGGGAATCTTTATTATCTCAGATTCATTTGGCGATGAAGAACTAAAGGGTTTGCAGAAAAAAACCCTTGAAATGGAATTAGGGGCTCCTGAAATCAGCGCAGATATCCCATCCAGAATAAGCGTTGAGGTGCAGGTACTAAAAATATCCAATTTCCACATTCCAATTTTATTTACAGACCGCGAATACGCAATAGAACAAGAAATTGCCGGACAGCCAATTCAAGAACAGCCAAAAATATATACTTTAGCAGACCGGCTTGTGAATGTAGAAATAGAATTAAACAAAAATCCTCCAATAGACACAGGAAACGCATGGGCTACAATTAAACTAATTCCAAGAATGAACGGAATTCTGGATTTTGATTCAATATACGGCGACGATATTATGTGCGAAGAAATAAATGAATTCACAAACACAGTCTCATGCGAATTCAGCGGAGACCCGGACCAGCTCGAAGAAATAAATTTCGATATGGAAATTGAATATACTTACAGGGAAATAAAATATTTAAATTTTATGATTCTTAAAGGGGAAGGAGAATATATCCCAACAGATCCTACAACAGATACTAGCAGAGTTGGAGATGATGCAGAATTTAATTTTGATTCCTCAGTTGAAAAAATATATCCCACAACTTCGCAAATAACACTTACTTTTGAAGTTGAAAATAATAATAAGGTTCCTTTGACTATTAAAGACATTGATTATAATTATCCCACTTATTTTGAACAGTATATGATTAATAATAATTGCGAAGGAATTGTTGGTTCTGGCGAAACTAAAGAATGTCGTCTTGGATTAACTATAAGAACCCATCAGGACGCAGGCACAACCGCAGAGGTTTCAGCCACAATCACCTATACAACAACCCTGGAATATGAATTATCTACAGGAAATTCGATAGGGGATAAAAAAGTCTACACTAAATGGTCTCCTTTTGTTATTGAATCTGAGGTTATTGATGTTAGCTATGATTATGAATATTGCACTCATATTGTGGATGGTGTGGAAGAAATAGATAAATGTCCTAATGGAAACGAATGCAGTTCTGGATGCGAATGCAGAAGAGGTATTTGTGAAAGAAAAACTGATGTGGATCAGATGTCTGTGGAAGTAACTATTCGAAATAATGGAAATGAAGCAACTGCGCCAAAAAATTTAAAATTTGATGGAACAACATGCACAGGCAATATTCCAGCCGGAGGTGAAATAACATGCGGACCTTATATTAAAGACCCAAGAGAAAAGATTCAAATGAGTATGGAATACCAATCAAGCACAACACTTAAAAAAGAGATAGAGTTCTCTGAATAAATAAATTTAAAAAAATTATAAAATTAAAAATCATGAATGCATAAAACTTTCATTTTTGTTTTAATTCTTTCGGAATCAAAACACACAACCGCATTTATATTTTTCTTCTCTATTTGTTCCGCAAGCTCCTGAGTTAATTTTCCATCCATCAAGATAATAGACACATTGTCAAGGTCCGCTGTTTTCAACACCTGCTTGATTTCACCATAGCCCATTTTATGAACTTCATTAAGATTGTTATCCAATAACCTGACTTCTTTTGTTCCAAGCATATTCTTTATCATTGGTTTTACTTTTTCTTTTAAATCAGGCGGCAAAGTTGCTTTTGTTTTAGGTTGAGGTATTTCTTTTGATTTACCATCATTTTTCTTTTTGACTTTCAGACACTGGTAAATTTCTTTTTTTGTTAATTCTTCTACTTCTTTTCCATCAGGCGCTCTCGCAAAGTAATCTATTTTTATTTCCTGATTTAATCTCTTTGAAGTTAAATCTCCTCCGCGATCCCCATCAAGGAAAATAGTTACGGATTTATTTTTTACAACTTCTTTTATCTGAGGAGAAGGTTTGCTTCCGCCAACAGCTATTACATTTTTTATTCCATAACCCACTAAATTAACTACGTCCGCTCTACCCTCAACAATTATAATCTCTTTGTTTGTTAAAACATCGGGACCTCCGGTTAAACCTTTATAATTTTTTATTTCTTTTGTCCTGATATCAGAGGAAAGTTTATTTAAGGTTTCTTTTGTGTCTGGTATATCCTTGTACAATTTCTCAAGAATTTCCCTGCTTCTCTTTTCTATGAAATTTCTCTTGCTGCTTCTTATATCTTCTATTTCTTCCAAAGTTACTTTTGCAGTTGTATAACCAACTTTGTCAATTGTCTCAAGAGCTGCCGCCAATAAAGCGCTTTCGGAAGTTGATAAATTTGACGGGATTATTATTTCCACTTGAGTTTTTTCCTCTTTGTTTTTCTTAAAGTGGATGTCTATCCTGCCTATTTTACCGCTTT
Source organism: Candidatus Aenigmatarchaeota archaeon (assembly GCA_030600555.1). Classification (GTDB taxonomy): domain Archaea; phylum Aenigmatarchaeota; class Aenigmatarchaeia; order QMZS01; family QMZS01; genus QMZS01. The sequence continues at coordinate 40,469 of JAUVLW010000002.1, read as the reverse complement.
CCTGCAGTTCTTTCAAATCCATTTCCTGTCCTAATAATCCTTCTGTCTGGCCAAAAATTGCGCCAATAATGTCGGTCCTCTCTACAAGAGATCCTGCTTCTAATGAAAGTTTTATAAGGTATTTTGCATTTTCTGTAATTTTTCCCATAATTTATATAGAAAATGATAAATTCACGCAAAATTGTTAAAAATGGTTATTACAGTGTAATAGTTTATAATTCCTTCTATTCTTTTTGTGTAAATCCTATTAAATACAAGGAGATTTCCACAACAAATCAAAAAGGACGATTATCCCGCCTCAAAAAGAAAATATTCTGGAGACCTAATTTTGAAGCGATTATATTCACATAATTATCAGAATCATTCTCTGACAATTTTGCTCTCTGGTCAGCTTCAATCAAAACAGTTGGAAGCCCGTAAGTTTTGCTCTGGGATGAAATTGTATAAACAAGTTCAGCAATTCTTTTTCCCTGAACTTCATCCCCTATAAACTCAACTCTTATTGGTCGGTCAAATTCCACGGTTTTTAAATAAAGACAATTTATCTCTCCTTCAAGATTTATTATTTTTGTGACCTCTCCTTTCTCAAGCATGTAATGAAGCAGGTTTGTGTCTTTTGTCCGGTTTAATATAGTTGCAAGTTCCTCTTGATTTTTAATGTCTGCTTTCTTAACAATATTTTCCGCAACATATTTGCAGAATGCTGAACTTCTTGAATCTTCAACAACTCCGGCAAGAAGACAGTTCTCCTGTTTTGCGGTGCTGCATAATTTTTCAAATAATCTGTTGACTTCAAGATAATCAGAATAAACCGTGCTTTCCGTGCTTGGAGCATCTGCAGGATTTACCAGCAAACTCCCATCTATCAAAAACAAATTAGGAGAATATTTTGAAATTGTTTCAATGCTCACGGTAAGTTCTTTTTTTATTCTTTGCAGACTCCAGAAAATCCTAAATTCAATATCAGAAAATGATTCTTTTGAATAAGTGATTTCAGGGGTTGGATTCATGGTTGGATAATATGCAACATCCGCAAGTTTGCTTTTTTCATAACTAAAAATAACTCCTATGGCTCTTAAGAAAACAAAATCCATTAGGTGACCTGATTTTTTTGTCAATCCTCCATCTTCGCCCCCAATCTTAATATTTCCCAATTCTACTTTTGATACATTCCAGTATAATTCTTTAATTTCTCTTAAAAAAACTGCGAGTTTTTTCTTTTCTGTTTCAAGACTTCTTATTTTATCAACTATTTTATCAAGTTCATGTATGGAAACCATAATAATTTAAAATGTTAATTTACTCTTTACCACACTTAGTTTCTGCAAGCACTTAATTATTCCACAAACCTAAATCTTCTTACCTAAAATATATCGATGCCCTTCAATATCAAGATAAGACATTGGGGAAATATTAAATTGCGGCAACAAATCGTGGACCATCACTTCTGTGTACTGCACCTGTTTTTTTGGAACCTGCATTTTAATCAGAATTTTTTTATCCGGAGTTAATAAATCCAAAAATTTACCCATGACCTTGAAACTGGTGACAATATTTAATGGAAGATAATTCACAAGGCAATCAACTTTTTTTGGTAGTCTGGAAAGTTCTAAATCATCTGGGTTCTCTTCAAACTTTTTTAATTTTGGACTATTTAAATCCAATTTTTCAGGAGAAACATAGTAAGTCTCTTTTGAGTTCATAAGAGTAAATTTTAATATATCTGGTGTTCCTAAATAAATCACCTTATTGCTGTCTTTAAAAAACCAATATAGCAATTGAAAATCAGTCCAATCCATATTTAAATATCCTACATAGTTTTATAATGAAGAAAAAACTGAAAACATTCCTAAAACAATGCAAAAGAATACTGACAATTGCAACAAAACCGGGTAAAGATGAATATCTTAGTTATTCAAAGATTATTGCTATTGGGGTTTTTGCATTAGGTCTTTTTGGATTCATATTTTACCTCATATTCTCTTATTTAGGGGTATAATTTAGAAATGCTTTGAAAATTCTTATTTTCCTTTATTTATAAAATAACTGGATTAATTTAATCCGAGAACCGCAAGTTCTTAAAAATCGTTAATTATATCTAAGAAACAATAATCAAGAGCAATTTTCCCAAAACTTGACTTAATCCTTCTGAATCCTTCCCCTTCACAAATATATTTTTCCCGTCAAATTCAAGTGAACTGTCCTGTAAATTTTCATCAGGTCCAAGAATTATTATTGCTGGTTCTTCGGACACATATTCTGATAAAGCTGTAGAATTTATATCTTTTGGGTCTTTTAGGAACGAATTATAATAATAGCTCAAATAATACGCAAATGACATTGTCTTTACAACTCCCTCAGTAGTCTCTACAACAAGATTTATTTTTTTTGACTCAAAAAATTCCTTTATCTGCCCGGCATCCTCAATTTCATACTCTTTTGCCAAAATCAGGTTGGTTCCTGCATTATAAGCGGGTTTATGCCATTCATTGTCAATTAAAAAACAAATATAATAATTATCACAAATCATCGTCTTATTGTTTAACTGAAAATTGCCGTTTCCTTCAGGAATTACCGGAGTTTGCGGCGGGAATGCCAATAATAACGCAAATAGAAGGATTATTGTACCCATTATCCCTGAAACAGCCTTCCAGTCTTCCATAAATAATCATTTTTCAATTTAAACCTAAAAACCAGAGATTAAGCCAATATCTTCGAAGGTGATGTAAACTTAAAATTTAACTTAATTACATTAATGGTAGAACTAAAAGTCGAAGACCTCAAAAAATTAAGAGAAAATAAGAGAAATTTTAATCAGATGTTCGACTTGGTGATTAATATCTCTGGTTTAGACCTAAAAAAACCGGAAAACAGAATTAGGGACAAATTAAAATTAACTCATAAAGTCAGAGATCGTAAAATATGCTTTATTGTTGAATCTCTCATAACCAAAGCAAAAGAAACCAAACAAAAAGTATTCAAAGTTTCAGAATTAGATTTTAAGAAAAGCGAAGGCAAGAAACTCGCAGGAGATTATGATTTCTTTGTTGTAGAAGCTCCTTTAATGTCTAAAGTGGCAAAAATTCTTGGAAAATACATTGGACCCAGAAATAAATCAATGATTCCACTTCCCCCAACCGCAAAAAATCTTCCTCTTGTAATTCAGGACCTTGAAAGAACAGTTTCAATAAACCTGATTAAACAACCCCTTATACAGATTCCTATTGGAACAGAAAAACTCAAAGATGAAGAATTAATTGAAAATTTTAATACTGCATACACCCACATAAATGAAAATATTGAAAGTAAAGGTGGAATTATAAAAGCGGTTTACCTTAAATTAACTATGTGCGAACCAATAAAATTATTATAATATGGTATCTGAAAAGAAAGTTGGGTTACTTAAAAAAATTAATAAGTTTTTAAAAGAACATGACACACTTTTGCTTTTCGATTTGGATCAGATACCTTCAAGACAATTACATCAGATTAGAAACCAATTAAAAAAAGAGGAAATATTTGCAATAGTTCCAAAAAAAAGCGTTCTTGAATTGAGTCTTAAAGAAAATAAAAAAGATTTAAGTCTTGATGAATTCAAACAACCGGCGCTTATTTATTCAAACAAAAATATATTTGATATTCTTAAGAGTCTTAAAAAATTAACAGTAAAAAGAAAAATAAAAGTCAATGAACTTATATCTAAAAAAATAGAAATTCCTGCAATGGATACCGAGATTCAGGCAGGTCCAGCAATAAGCATCTTCAAACAGTTCAAGATTCAGACAATAATGAAAGCAGGAAAAATAGCTGTGAGAGAAGCAAAAGTTGTGTGTAAAGAAGGAGACAAAGCGGACGGAGGTCTTGTTTCTCTTCTTAATATGCTTAACATTGAACCGGCTGAATTAACAATTCAACCAGCGCTCGGTTACAGCCAAAATATGATATACAATAAATCGGTTCTTGAATTGGATGAAACTTATTTCAAAGACCAGATTAATGTGTGCGCAAACAATTTATTTAAATTAACAACGCATATCAACTATCCTACAAAAGACAATATAAATATCTTGTTGCAGAAAAGCAGACAACACGCAAAAAGTCTTGGTATGAAACTTGGAGTGCCTGCAAAAGAATTGCTTCCTGATTTATTGAGGGTTGCTCATGCAAACGCAAGCAATCTTGAGGCTAGTTCTAAATAAAAAAGGGTTTAAAATTATTTAAACTTTGCAGCGCAGATTTTGCACAAACCTTTTTCAGCATCATAACATTCTGAACAAACCAGTCTTCCGCAAAGATTGCAGGAATTCATTATCCCGGGTTTTCCGCATAGCTGACAAATACTTTCTTTAATCATAACTAATTTATGACAATTCTCTATATTATTATCTTCGTTCTTTCTCTGATAATTATTCTCCTGATTTATCTCTTAATTTCAAGAAGAAAAGATATCAAAGCCATCAGAAAAGATGCAATTGAAAAAAGTAGGTTGGTTCTGGAGGGCAAATTTAAAGAACAGCTGGCTCCGTTCCTTCCGGATTTTAATTTTAATCCAACAGATGCGAGATTTCTCGGGTCTCCAATTGATTTTGTTATATTTGACGGCGCCGCAGATAGTAATGTGAAAAAAATTGTATTTGTTGAAGTAAAATCCGGAAAAAGCAAGCTTACAAAAAAAGAGGAACAGATAAGAGAGGTTATTTACAATGGAAATGTTGAGTTTAAAATATGCAGGATTTAAAAACTTAACCCAAATTAAAAGAATCCATGTGAACCTTTGAACATTTCCCGCTAAAAGTCATCATATTGCTGCCATATACCATATCCCCCTGGAAACCATAAATCTTGGTTCCTAAATCCAGTTTAACCTCAAGGTTCTGCGGATAAGTTACAGTCATCTCGCCTTCATTTACAGTTAACTCCCCAATCTTCAAATGAGATACTCTTAATTCATCAATATTCATATCATATAACTGCACTCTTGAATTTCCATCAAGTTTGAAAGTTCCTGAAGACAATCCGGTTATAGAACCTGAAATTAGAGAATTAGTAAATGAAATAGAACCTGTGAAGTTCTTTAACAATAATTCACCATCAACAGTCAAATCTTTGTCATCCACTTTTAATTTATAAGCCCCGTAAAATTTCATATTTATGTCTGATGGGACGCCCACCTGCAAATCATTCAACTCCCTTGTTGAAAAAGACAATAATATGTTTTCCTGAAACTCCTGATTCCTGTTAAATAAATTGTTAAAAAGCTCATTAACCGGAGAAAGCACATCAGTTAAAGAACTTGCAAAATCTGACGAAAAGAAAGGGAATACTCCTAAAGAAATAATCAACACCAAAATTAATATTGTAATAGGAACCTTCCAATCCACCATATTCTATCTTGTTTTTATGTTTAATATCCAGTCAGCTTAATTTTAACACCTGTTTAACCCTCTCCAAATTAACACCTTCTCTCAAAATTCTCCTGTTGCTCAAATCAACGACTGTAGAGGGTCTCTTATATTTACAGTCTCCGTTAACAACAAAATCAACTTCCGGTTTCACATATTCAGCTTCAGTAACATCCCCCTCACCTGAAAAGTTCGCTGAGGTTGCTGTTATTGGAAATCCGGCTTTTTCTATTATTTCTCTTGTTGTTTCATTTTCAGGAAATCTTATCCCTATTAAATCTCTTCCTGCGGCGAGCAAATCAGAAACAACTTCTTTTCTGGGAAAAATTATTGTCACAGGTCCGGGCAATAATTTCTCCAGAAGCTCTTTGTCCTTCTCAAAAACGCATGCAATATCATTCAACATTTTAAAATTTGCCACAGCAACAGAAATTGGTTTGTTTAGAGACCTGCGCTTTATCTCAAATAATCTTCTTATTGCAGTCTCATCAAAAATATTCACTCCAAGCCCGTAAACTGTTTCGGTTGGATATGCGATTATTCCACCCAACTTTAAAACCTCTGCGGCTTTTTCTATTTGGTTCATAAATTTAGTAAATTCATATTTATTTCTATTTAATCATAGCCCCGCGCGGATTCTCGTTCTACCCTAATTTATGTTTTGGGGTGCAGACCTTTTTCAACAATTATCTTGAAAAGTGTTGCTTCGAACCGCGGTCGCTGGCTAACTTCAATCATCGCAAATTAATATTTGCTCTTTCCTTTGAACTCCAAAGGCCAGAATCCTTGACCCTTTCCTCGCTTCATATGACAATCTATCGAAAAAAGATGGGCCGCTAGACTACGGGGCTATAATTAATCTTCCTAAAAAAATAAACAAAGCAATTATTACTTTTTTATGTATAATTTATAAGTAATTATGTTTGAAAATATAATTCCGCAGGATTATTTATATGCTATTTTAATTATAATTGGTTCAGTTATTTGCGCAAAAATATTCTATTTTACGCTTAAACAATATGTGGCAAAAATAACCGCAAAAACAAAAACTACTCTGGATGATGAATTACTGGAAACCTGCCACAAACCAATTTATATAGGCATTCTATTAATTGGTGGTTATTATGCAACAGAAACCCTAAAAATTCTTACAATTTACAAAGCCCCGATAGAAACCTTATTTGTAATTGCTGGTGTTGGTCTTGGAACCTGGACTTTAATAAAAATTGTGGATACCTTCGTGATGCACCATACAACCAAAGATAAAACCTCAAGAGCCCAAAAAACGGTTTTCCTTAGTTTAAAAGGATTAATTAACATTTTCATTTACCTAATGGGTCTTTTCATCATCTTAAACTATTTTAAGGTTGAAATAACGCCTCTAATAGCCAGTTTAGGTGTTGCGGGTTTGGCTGTTGCTCTTGCCCTTCAAAGCACGCTGGCCAATTATTTTGCGGGTTTATATATTTCTTCAGACAGGTCAATTAAAATTGGAGATTATATTGAACTTGAAAATGGGGGTCTAAAAGGTCATGTTGAAAAAATCGGGTGGAGATCAACACAAATAAGAACCCTTCCAAACAATCTTGTTATTATCCCAAACGCCAAATTATCAGAAATGATTGTTACCAATTATTCCGACCCAACCGAAGAATTATCATTTTCGGTTAATTGTGGTGTTGGTTATGATTCGGACCTTGAAAAAGTTGAGAAAATAACAATAGCTGTTGCCAAAAAAACATTAAAATCTGTGGATGGCGGTGTTGAAGATTATGAACCTCTTATGAGATTCAAGAATTTTGGGGATTCAAACATAGAATTTTCAATAATCCTAAGGGTAAAAGAATTTGTCAGCCAATATAAAATGAAACATGAATTTATAAAAGCATTAACAAAAGAATTCAGGAAAAATAAGATAGAAATAGCATTCCCTTGTTTGAATATTTACAACCGGAAATAAATAAGAATTTTCCTCTTAATCGCTGTTATGTGTTTTTTCTGCAAGAAAAAATCGCGAAGTGAAACGGAGCGACAGTATGACGCAGCCAACAATTTTTATTTGAATCTTTCTAATTTAAATATGTGTATTAATCCGTAGATTAAAAGAAATAATCCAATCAGATAATCTTGGTAATGAACTTATACCTATAAATATTAAAACTACACCTAAAAGTGACATTACAATACCAAGCACTTTTATTTCTTTTATTGCTTTATTTGTTTTCATCATTATAGATTAAATTAATGAAACTATTTAAATATTTCTAAAAATTGTTGGCGAGGAATATTGCACATAACATCCAATAAATAATATAGCCAATCAATATAAAACCTCAGGAAAGATTAATTAAATTAATGAACTTATTCCAAAGAAAATTAAAATAAATTGTTATTACAAAACCAAGTTCAATAAAGCTTCCCTCTGGTCTTCGGCCTTAACAATCGCGGAAGCAACCAACACTCCTTTCGTGCCCAAATCTTTTGCAATCTGCACATCCTGCTTGGTTGCGATTCCTGCCCCGCATAAAGGAATAATCCCTGGATTTAAATCTTTTAGAACTCCCACAAACTCAGAAATTGCTTCGGGTTTTTCCTGAGCTATTGACCTGCCGGAACCGATTAATTCAGGGTCTTCATAAGCAATATAATCAGGCGAAAATTTTGCAATCTCCATCACTTCTTTTAAATCAGCAGCACAACAAACAGTCTTTATGCCAGATAACTTTGAAGCATTTATAATTCCTTCTATTTTATCCAAAGGTAATCTCCTCTCAGAATGATTAATTAAAGTGCCTATCACACCAGCGTCTTTAACTGAAGCCGGTAAAACAGAACCTGTGTGAGAACCAAATGAAACAGGGTCAATATGCTGCGACAACGTTGAGGCTATCTTTGAAATTTCTTTTAAATCTGTGAACTGAGGGGCCGCCCATATTTCCGCATTTAATTTTTTTCCAACTTCCGCAATCAAATTTGCCAGCTTTATGCCTTTATCTCCCAAACCTTCTTCATAAGTCTTGAAATTTATCAGATACAACATAATAAATACAATAAGTATAATATAAACGCTGGGGCTGGGATTCGAATACCTGAACCTTTCTGTTAAAGAAAAGATTTCCCAGGGATCCATTACAGAAACTAGCTTAGCAGGCTAGCGCCTTATTGTGGAATTTAACGTCTTTTGGATATATGTCGCGAAGCGACAAATTTTCCTTTCTTTGACGTTAAGGACTTTCTTTTGAGAAAGAAAGTCTTTAGCCACTCGGCCACCCCAGCATAATTAAATTATAAATTTTTAGTTTAGGATAAATTTTGATTCAAAATAATCAATTAAAGTTAATTTATTGATATATATAAAATAATACAAATAAAAATATGGGAATCTATAACAAAATTTCAGTAGTTTTTTTAATGGGTTTAGTAATAGCAATGAGCGGTTGTACAGAAACCGGCGGAGACTCATCAATGGCAGCAGGAACAAATGGAGTATATATAGAATATTTTGGACCTGATGTGGAATACCCGGTATCTGGTCAGGCCATAACCCTTGAAACCAGACTTAGAAATGTTGGAGGAGCAGAAGCAAGCAACATAGGAAGCACCATATATTTGTTAAGTTGGGGGACAAGCAATTCTCAAAACGCATGCACCACCGGACTAAAACCTCCAAACGCAGAAATGAATAAAGACGGACAAGAATGTAAAGTAACTGATGACACAACAGCTCCGGAAGTAACAGAAACGCAGACTTATGATGTTGGAGTGCATATTAACTATGATTACACCACAAATACCATAGCAACAGTTTATGCTTTCTCTGAAAACGAATATGTTAAAAAAATGGAAGCAAATCAAGACATACCTATGGTAAAAAGTCTAAAAAACAGCAACGCTCCAATCCATGTTGACGTGAGGGTGCAAAATGTGTTAAAAACAGGAAGCACAGTTCCAATCACATTAATTTTCAGAAATGTTGGAGGCGGCAATGTGAGGTATGAAAACCAACATTATCTAATTGATAGCGCTACAATTACGGCTGGTAGTAGTACTCAAACATGCAGCAACATAAGAATGAAAGGCGGTAGAGAAGGTTCGTGCACAGTGCAAGTAACAATACCTGCTGGTGATGAAGTAAAACTTCCTATAGAAGTAACAACAAGCTACACCTATGTAACTTCTGCTGAAACAAAAATAGTGGTACATCCAAAATTAACATAACCCTTTTATTTTTTATTTTAGGATATTTTTTATTTATGAATTAATTATATTTTTAGTGGTTTGATTATGATTGACTATAAAAAAATAGGTTTAAAAATTGGTATAGAAATACATCAGAGACTGGCAACAAAAACAAAACTATTCTGCAACTGTTCAACAGAAATTTCAGAAGACGAAAACCCGGTTTTTGAATTCTCAAGAAAATTAAGACCAACGGCGAGTGAAACAGGTGAAGTTGACAAAGCCGCAATGCAGGAATTCTTAAAAGATAAAGAATTTACATATTATTCTTATCCAAACTGCTGCTCTGTTGAAACAGACTCAAAATTTCCAAATGAATTAAACGAAGAGGCTCTTTTAATTAGTTTGCAATTAGCCAAAATATTAAAAATGTGTGTTCCCGACTCACTGCAGATAATGAGAAAAGTTGTTATTGACGGGAGCAACACCACAGGTTATCAAAGAACTTCTTTGGTTGGAAAAGGGAATGAGAATTCTTATATTGAAACCAGTTTTGGGAAAGTCCATATCCAGGATCTAAATCTTGAAGAAGAAAGCGCAACAAAAATTAAAGAAAAAGAAAAGATGATTTATTACAGGCTTGACCGGTTAGGGATTCCATTAATTGAACTTAGTTGTCACCCTGACATCTGGCATCCTGAACAGGCAAAAGAATTTGCATCAAAAATTGGATTGTTGCTCAGAAGCCTAAAAGTGCAAAGAGGCATCGGAACAATAAGACAGGATGTAAATATCTCAATAAAAGGAGGTTCCAGAATAGAAATTAAAGGATTTCAGGAATTAAAAAAACTTGACAAATTAATAGAAAATGAAGTTAAAAGACAACTGGATTTAATTTCAATAAAAGAAAAATTAAAAAATAAACCAATAAAATTAACTGAAAAAGAAGTGACAGATTTATTTAAATCATCAAAATGCAAAATTCTAAAAGATAAGGAAAAAATATTATGTTTGAAAATAGAAAATCTTTCAGGATTATTTAAAAATCCCTGTGGTGAAATAACTCTGGGAAAAGAAATCGCAAATTATGCAAAAGTTTTCGGGATTGGAGGAATTATCCATTCAGATGAAGACCTTAAAAAATATCAGTTTGATTCAAAAGAAATTAATCATTTAAAAAAAGAAATTTGCGCAAAAGAAAAAGATTTGTTTTTGCTGATAACAGGGGAAAACTGCAGGAATGCTTTGGAATTAATTAAAAAAAGAATTTTATCTCTTGGTAAAGGGATTCCTGAAGAAACCAGATTTGCGGAAGATATTCTCACAAGATACGCCCGTGAATTGCCCGGAGCCGCAAGAATGTACCCTGAAACAGACCTTCCAAAAATAGACCTTAACAAATATCTAAATAAGATAAAATTACCAGAATCTCTTGAAGAAAAATCAGCAAGATTTTTAAAATTAGGTTTAAGCAAAGATTTAGCGGAACAAATTTCAAAAAACAAAGAGTTAGGTTTATTTGAAGAACTTTTAAAATATAAAGTTGAACCTAAAATAATTGCCGATTTAATTCTAAATAAAAAGAAATCTCTTGAAAGAAAAAATATTAAAATTGTAAAAAAAGATTTGGAATTTGTTCTTAAAAATCTGGAAAAAGGAAAAATTGTAAAAAAAGCAATAGAAAATGTTTTAACCAATAAAACTATTAAAGGATTTGAGAAAATTTCAGGAGTTGAATTGAAGAAAATTATTGGAAATTATACAAAAAAATATGGGAAAAAGGCGATGGGGGAAATTATGAAAAAATATGGAAAAAGAGTTGACAGTGAAGAAGTTTTGGAATTACTAAAGCGATAAACTTACTGGTATAAAATAAATATCTAAGGTCTGGAAATTTGCAGTTATTCAAAAAATATTTAAATCAAAGCAGTATATTCTAAAATCAATGCACTTCCTGTGTAAAAGAAATACTGGCCTTCTAATAAATCGGGGGCGGTTATTTCAAGTTCGCATGTATATTCTTCGGATGATATAGATTCCTCAAAAATATTATTTATCTCATCTAGAGTAATAGTTTTATCTATATCGCAATCACCGGTTCCTGTTATTTTTACGTTTCCATTATAATTTTTTTTATCAAAGAAAACCATTGTAGTTATATGCGCGGGTTTATCTAAATAAGTATTTAACTTTAAACTTGTCTTATAAGTATTCAGACCTTCTGAAAATAATATTCTCGAATTCTTATTTTTAACAAGAATATTCTTACAATGCCAAGTTCCTCCCTGACACACGCAGTTTTTATACTCGCCGGATTGAGCCACACCATTCTCTTCGACACATACTCCGGTTTTTAATCCGCATTTTCCTTCAGGACAACATATCTTATCGCTCTTATTATATAAAGTGGTTTTACAAAAAAGTTCTTTGTTTATATTCTCCAAATCAGCGCAATCACAATCACGGGAACATAATTCCCCTTCATCTCTCTTACCCCATATCTCATCCTTACATTCCCATAAACAAGTTTTCCCATCTATGCTAAATTCGTGTCCACCTTCATCATAACAACTTGCTTCAATACCAGAATCTTTATGAGCGCAGGTTCCTTTAGGGCAACAATAATATTTATTTTCATCGTTATCCTCACTCGCAGTATTTGAAGGATTGTCCTGAGAACAATAAGAATTTGACCAACACTCATCAAAAAGATAATTGCATTCATAACCTTTTGGTGTATAACAACCAATATAATAATCAAACATTTCTCCCTGTATATCTTCTGATAAAGAGAATTTTACAATGGCGCTATCCTTATATTGTTGAATGAGTTTATTATCTCCATCACCAACTGTGCCTAAATCAAAAAAGGTTTTTGAAATTTGTATTTTAACAAAATCCCTATTTGGTAGAATATATGCAATGATATCTTTTGTTTTTCCAGGAAATGAAAGTGGGTGCGCTAAGTAAGTGTTCTTGTACCCTGAAAAAGGATTATCCGAATTTGGGTATACAGGATAGTTATTAAAAAATAAAGGGAAATTATATATTGTTTTCCCGCAATTATCTGTAAAATCCTCAATATCACCTGTAACAAAATTCCACACACTATTGATGCATTTTAAGGAATCTCCCTGGTACTGTATAACCGCTCCATTAGAATAACAATATAAATCAGGATCTACACTATCCGCAAGGTTGTTGTTTCTAAGCAATCCATTTAAAATATCAACATCCAAACCTAAATGAGCACATTGTCCGGAAGGACAACAATAATCACCCCCTTGGATAAAATCCGGGGCGCAATTGCTTGATTGACATGGATGAGAATCTTTAATATTAACGGAATCGCATTCATGATGATTTTTGATTTCATAATAATTGCAATAACATCCCCCACCCATACTTGCAGAGTGATAATTTGTATTTAATATATATTCTGGGGGTTTTGGAAATGATGGTATCACCCAATCCCCATTACTTGCAGCGGTGCAACTTGCCAATCCATCATATACCTGAGCATTGTCCATACACCAACCAGCGCAATATTCATCCACACATTCACATCCTGTTGAACCATCCAGACATCCCGAATTATCATCGTCATAACATTCTTGCCAATTTTTACAATTTATTAAATTTGAAGTGCATTTATCACAATAATCCGTGCAACAAGTTCCGCCACAACCATCTCCACAAGACCCACAACTTACACAATTATATTTCCTATTTGTAAAGGTTTTAGTTAAACTATAATATTGTTTAGAATTGAAAGTATATGAGTTTTGTTGATTATTGGCATGATACCAAATTAATTTATCAGTTGAAGAAGTGAGACTGCCAACACCACAAGCATCATCACAACCATAAGAAACACAACCTTCGCAACTACTACACTCACAACCACTACAATCCGATTCACATTCATCTTCTCCACCATCTTCGCAAAACCCAATCTGAGCAAAAATTCCAAGAACAAAAAAAAACCCTAAAAATAAAATAACCCACTTCCTCATAAATATCTATCATTTTGGTTTTATTATTCTATTAATTCTCTTATTTATACTCTCTCAATTCAGTCTCAAGTTCACTTATTCTTTTTTCTTCCGCTGCCTCTGTTTTTCTCTTTTTACTGGATAATTCATTATATACATTCTTTAACCCATGTTCAACAGATGCAGCAATTCTATTCCTGTCAAGTCTCCTTAAATCCTGACCTTCCAGGGTTCTTAACTCCTGCTCTACGCTATCCAGTTGATTTAAAATCCTGCTTTTAGAAGAACCCTCCAATCTTAAAGCTCTTAGCCTGTATCTGCACCACTTTCTTCGTAAACCTCTAACTCGCCTATTAATTCCAAAAATTAAATCCAGTCCAAGCATAATAATATTTAAATCCTATTATAAATATGACAGAACTACCTAAAGAAGCTCAGGATTTACTGATGAAAGTACAAATGCAAAACCAGGAATTGCAAGAGATTATTATGCAAAAACAAAACCAGGGAATGCAAAAGATGGAAATAGAAGAAGCTCTTAAAGAAATCAAAGACAAAACCGAGATATATAAAGAAGTTGGGGGGATTCTTGTTAAAACAGATAAAGACAAAATACAGGAAGAACTTGATGAAGAAAAAGAAATGTTGGTTGTAAGAGAAAAACAGGTCAATACAAAAGAAGAAAAATTAAAATCAGAAATGGAAGAAAATCAGAAAAAATTAATGGGTTTTATTCAAGGGGCTAATCCAGCAGGATAATTATTCTAAATATTAATCTTCAAGTTCGATTAATTAAAATTTCTGAGTGGTATTTTTAAATTGAAGTGGGTTAGATTCCAAATTTTAACAACACTGGAGAATATAAATTATATCCTCAAAGCAAAACTTCAGAAAATTCAATAATTAAAAATATAAAATCAATCTAAAAGTTCAATTATTTTCTCAGCAAACTCTTTTGCTGCCTGAGGTCCATTTGCCGTTACAACTTTACCCTCCTGTTCAACATCTGCTCCTGTGTACTTTGCTCCTCCACCCTCCAGTATTTTTATAAAAGTCCCATCTCCAGAGTCCCAAATTGTTGCTTTTTTTCCATTTAAAATTCCTGCTTTTGCCAAAATGCCTGGAGCAATGCATATTGCCGCAGTAACTTTGCCATTTTCATAGAACTGTTTAGCCAATCCCAAAGCAGCTTTGTCTTCATAATATATTGAAGAACCGCTCCCCCCAACAAACACAATAACATCATAATCAGCCACATCAATTTCTACAATATCTTTATTGACCTCTGTGGTTACGCTAAACATCCCAGTTGCCTTTTTCACGCCTTTAGAAGCCACAGTAACCTCAAGTCCTGAGCCCTCAAAAATCTGTTTGGGTATCATAAATTCCTCATCTCTAAAATTCTTCGGAGCAACCACCATCAATATCCCGCAGCCCATATTAAAGTAAATTACAAAAGTAAATTATAGCCCCGTAGTGTAGTGGCCAAGCTTTCTTTGATTGAATGAACGAAAAAAGTCATTTTATGAAACAAGGAGAGGGTTAGGCATATAGGACCCTGGATCCTGTGACCGCGGAAAGCCTATTGAGACGAAATCGAAGATAGGGTAAATGATCGAACTTTCATTTTGCAAAGCAAAATGAGGCATTTATTTGCAAAGCAAATGATGCATCGTTTCCAAAGGAAACGCTTGCACTGTTGGAACGACGAGTGTTTTTTGAAGTTCGGCGGTATTCGAATCCGCGCGGGGCTACTTTTTATTAATTCTTATTTCCTTATTTGAAATAGAAGACAATACTTTTTCAAGTTCATTTAATAATTCTCCTACATCCCCACTAGATTCCAATTTAATATTTTTCTTTTCTTCGTCCAATTGATTCATATTTTCATCCAATTTTTTAAGATTCTTCTCAAATTTTTCAGTTGTTAATCTGGGTTTTAATTCTTTTATGGCTGCGATATTTTCAATAAGTTTATTGGAAATTTCTTTATGTTTTATCTGGGTTTCTTTTATTAAATCTTTTATGTTTTCTTCAATACTCAAAAATTTCTTTCTTTTTTTTTCGTCTGGTTCTATTTTATCAAGGTCTTTTTTTACATTCTCAATCACATCTACAAAAAAATTAGATTTTTGGAGCAATAATTCAGGATTATCAAGAAAATTTTCAATTTTTATTATTTGTTCTTTATCGGGTTTGCAATTATGAATGTATCCTTTAATCTGTCTGCTGACCCTGGAGACTAATTGCGTTGCATCCGCCATAAGTTTCTCTGATTGCAACTCAAATTCTTTTTGTTGTTTTTCAAGTTTTGCGAGATTTCTTGATTCCTTTGAAGAAACCAGCTCAGAAAGTTTTAAATTCTGGGTTTTCATCTCTTTTTTTAACTCAGTTGTCTTTTTATCCAATTCAACTTTTCTTTTACCAGATTTAATCTTATTCTCTTCAAGATGATTTATTTTATAAACAATTCTTTCCGCTTCTTCCACATCAGAAATGAGTTTGTAATCTGAATTAAGAAACGATTCAAAATTATCTATTTCTTTCTTAAATTCTTTCAACCCAGAAGCTATGCACTTCATATCTTTCCCAAAAGGGTGTAAAAGAATAAGAGCTTCTCTTGAAAAATTATTTAATTTGTTGAAAGTCTCTAAAACAATTGATTTTATTTTAAAAGGTGAAGGTTTTTCATTTAAGGAATCCACCACCCGGACAATTAATTTTTCTGAATTAGAACAATAATTCTTTTTACTGGTTTCAACAATATTTGAAATATCTCTTTTATCCTGTAAAATAACAGGTTCAAAATCAGAATCCAGAAGTTTCTTGAAAAGACCTTCCAGTGAATCGAGCTGATTAACCAAAGACTTTCGGAATTTTTCAGATACCTTCAAAAGTTCCTGTTTCTTATCTCTAAATTCTTCGTCCACAAAACTGCCAATTTCATCAAAATTCAGGTCTTTTGTTGATATTTCCTCTTTTTTCTTAAAAAATCTACTTAACAACCGCATAATGTTAATTTAAATTTATTTTATTCTATATTATGGCAAGGTTTGGACACGGAAAAATCAGCAAATCAAGAAATAAACTGATAAGAGATAAAAAGAAAGAAGGAATCACCAAATACCTTAAAAAATTCGAGGTTGGCGAGAAGGTTGTAATTAAAATAGACTCAAGCTCCCAAAATTACCCTCATCCAAGATATCACGGGCTGATAGGGGAGGTTAGCAGCACAAGAGGAAAAGCTTATGTTGTGGATATTGTTGTAGGACAAAAACAAAACAAATAATTTCAGTTCCGGAACATTTGAAGAAACATTCAACAACCAACAAATAAAATTGACCCTATTCTAAAATTAAATATTTTTGATATAAATTTCTAAATCTATCTGGAATTATATTTTCTCATCATACTTGCAGTAAAACCAATTTGACTTCCCAAAGCTCTTAATTGTAAATCATCTGATTTCCGCATATATTGCGAAAGTTCATTAAAAGTATTTACAAGAGTCTTGCCACCCACAATATCCTGCTCTATCTTTGTGAAATATTTATCAATTACATTACTATCTTCATCAGAAATATATTCAAAATTAGGCACTTTTGTGCAACTTAAAAAAGGACATACAAATTCCACCACCCCCTGAACAGTATACCATCTCAGTTTCCCGTTAAATTGTTATCTGGTTCGAGAAAACCATCTTCACCAAATCCTTTATTTTATATCTCACCTTTGCAAGGGAAAATGAATAAGTTTCCATTAATCCAATCCTTGGAGTAATTTTGTATGAAAATACTCTTGTTTCTCTTGGCTCAAATCGCGAAACTTTCCATACTAATTTATTTTTTGCGCCTATTTTCATAATCTTATCTGGTCTTATTCCGCTGAATTCTTTGTTCAATTTAAAAATAGGTTGAATATAATCTTCAACCAATACATTGTTTAATTCATGTTTTGTTTTGTTTATAACTTCGATACAAACCCCAACTTCTTTCCCGTCTTCCAATTTATTTATTCTCCTCACAAGGAATTTTTTTACTTTTACTTCTCTTCTGAGCGACAAACTTAACAAAATAATAAAGAAGGTTATTGCCAAACAAATTATCAGAAACAAAGAATAATTATAAGAATGAGAAATCACATATTTTTGATTTGGCAACAGCACAAATTCCCATATATATTTATAAGAATCACCTTCAACCAATTTATCTTTATAATCTGTTGCTTTGAAAAAAGAATCCTGTGATTTATCAACAAGCACAGAATATTTTTTATTTTCGGTTATCGACCCTCTATTATCAAACACTATCCTAGAACCAGAAACAAGATAATAATTCCAGTCGCTTCTGCTTTCAACTATATTTGATTCCTGTTTATCGCCTTCAAAATATTGGATGGAATATGATTTATTTATCCTATCAACCACCACAACCCCTTTTAAAAAACTGGCTTCTGCCACATAATCTCCATATTCAGAATCCAAAGGAAAAGTAAAACTGTTTTCTCCAATAGAAATATTTTCTTCTATTCTTTTTATCAAACGGTTTTCTTTATAAATATCAAGGAACAATCCAAATTCTTCCTCAGACTCAACAACCAAACCTAAATTTTTGCCATCACAAACAAATTCTTTAACCTCAGGTTTCTTTAAATCACTGACAATAATTTTTAGATATTTTTCAATCTCATCCTTCCGTGATTTTGCAATTAATTTGATATAATATTCACCTTCTTCGATAATTACACTTGGTTGCAAAAACACAGAAATATTTTTTGATTCTCCGGGCTGAATTAAAATCTGGGAATATGAGAAAAATATCCAAGGATACCACCCAATAGAATAAATAGAATACCTGAGTTCTTCATTATAAGTATTGTTAATTTCGAATGATAATTCTTTATGCTCTCCCTGCTGAATATTTAGGGTTTCAAGTCCATAAACCGAACTAATTGAACAAAGAATAACCAAAATAAAGATAAATAAATTAATGTTTTTCCTCATAATACTTGTTTAATTATATAGACTATATAAACACCAAAAGCCAGAGTTAGCCCTTTAAACCTAATTATAAGGTTGTTCCTATTTCTTTAAACCAATCCTTCTATTTCCATCAACCCAATTTTCTATTTGGTTTTTTCCTGTAAAATATATCCCCGTACCTGGATTTATCTCTGAGGGTATTCTTGCCTGGGGATATTCCTCCAATAAATCCTTTACCGTACACCGGTTATTATTTGAAAGCTCAACCATTGCTTTATCATAGGCTCTGTCAGTGTATCTATAGGTTTGCTCATACCTCTGTTTTATTTCCTTTCTTGTTAAAGGATACTCTGAAGAATCCAAAATATCTCTTATCCTTATTGAAGACTCCAAAACAGATTCTTTACTATATATAGGTCTCATTTACACAATATCTTATAAATATTACTCGATAAACTCATTTTGTACAAATTCTCTTGAAACATTCAATTTTTCAAAAATCTGATAATCACTCACAGACAATCCTTTGAGTTCGCTTAATTTTGGCACATTCTCAGGAGTTTCAACATCTCTTGTTGGCATCTGCATTGCTTTTGTTTCTGAAAGTTTTTTCTCAACTTCTTTTGAAAGTAGGTAATCTATCAATATTTTCCCGTTTTCCTCATGAGGCGCCCCATTGATTAACATTACGGAATTTGGGATTATTAGAGTTCCTGTTTGTTCCAGAGTCTGGTCAGGAAATACCATTTTCACAGGTTTTCCATCAACAATCGCATCATTTGCATCATCCGTATCAGTAATTCCAACCCAACACTCCCCCGCAACAACCTGATCTCTTACCATTGAATTACTTGACACTATTTGAATTTCATTCTTTTTTAAATTTAACAGAAATTCCTTTGCTGATTCATCGCCCATTATTGCAAACAACGCAGCCACCTGAGAACCTGTTGTGCCAAACAGAGGATTTGCAATGCAGACTTTTCCTTTCCATTTTTCATCTGTGAGTTCGAAAATTGATTTCGGGGCTTCGGTTTCAGTAACCAGCTCTGTGTTATAAATTATAACTCTTGCTCTTGCCGCAAACCCTGTCCAGTAACACTCCTGATCTTTGTATTTTTCAGAAATATTTATGCTGCTTATAGAACAATAAGGTTTAGATATAAATTCGTCCTTTAATTGTATTGACCTGCTTATTTCATTATTCCAGAAAACATCTGCACGGGGATTATCTTTTTCAGCGATTAATCGGTTAACCAACCCAACAGTTTTTGTTAGTTCAGTATCATATTTAATCTTGATTTTCATTCCTGTTTTTTCTTCAAATTCTTTCAAAATAGGTTCGCTGTAGTCCTGATCATGAGCAACATAAATTACAACAGTTCTGCCAATAACTTCCTGAACGCTCCACATAATACCCATCACCAACATTATCGCAACAAAACTTCCAACAAAATAAACAACGATGGATTGACCTTTCATAATATTTATAATAGATTAAAATAAACAGGTCAAAGAGCAATCAACTTTGAAATAAAATAATTTTGTAAAACTCATCTGACTTCCAACAACAAACACAAAAATTAATTTAAAAAATCCAAATCCAATTCAAAACCTGTTGTGGGATTATCAAGTTTGAAATTATCCAAAACCTTGGGGCAAATCTCGCCGATTATCCCTCTCGCTTTTCCATCAACAATTATTTTTGCAACTCTCCCTTTTATAAATCTCCGGTCTTCAGTTTCCTTTAATTTATAAGAAATATTCAAATTGGAAAATATTGAATTTAGAACTGAAGATATTTCCTCATAAGTGGAAATTGAATTTGAGATTACTGAAGATAAATAAGTGGTCTCTCTTGACCTGGTCTCCGATTTCTTATCAGGAAATAAAACTTTTCCAACTTCAAATATTTTCTGAGGGAATTCATAATGCTGGTTTGTTTTTAGCACCCTCAACAATTCAGGCAACAAAGACACCCTAATCATGTTGATTGATTTATCAACCTGAGCATCAAGCAATATTGCGTCTCCTTCCAGTCTCATCTTTCCAAACTGCTCTTCCCTGCTGGTAAGAAGTAGAGTAAAGACTTCCTGAAATCCAAGACCAACCATCAATTCCCTGACTCTGGTTTCTATTCTGGTATTTCTCATTAAATTTCCTATTGTTGATACCTGCGGAAACTCAGGAATAAAATTGCCGGGTCCATAAGCTCTTGCAATATCATCTATAACATCAACCTCGTGCAATATATCTGCGCGATAGCAGGGTGCAAAAATCTTATTTCCCTTTATTATATAACCTGTTTTCTCCAAAAGAGAAAATATTTCTTTATCAGAGAATTTCAAACCAAGGATACTTTCTGCATTGCATTTTTTCAGATTAATTTTTTCAGGATTTAAATTTGGGGTTTCTATTTTTTTGTCAGGATATATCATTTCCAGAGAATAAACATCACCACCCATATCCACAAACATTGTAACAAAAATATTGAGTACTTTCATTACATTTTCCAAATCAACGCCAGTGCACTCAATAAAAATTTCTGTTGTAGCATCATCAATTTTTCCAGTATCTTCAGAATTTGTATAAGGAAGCATACACATCACATTATCTTTATCATCAATAAAAAAAGGATATTTTTTCCAGTCCTTGGCAATCCAATTATACTCTTTACCTTTCGGATGAGTTTGTTCAACTTCTATCGCAGTTACTTCTTTATCAAAACCTAAAGGTCTGAACTTAATTTTTTTGGGGTCTTTCGCAATATAATGTATTGGAAAATTAATTCCTTTTAAAGGATATAATCCATAAGCTGACTTGTTTCTATTCCTCCCATAAGTTGACGCTAATTTCTCCTGCATCTGCATAAGCTGCTTAATCCCTTCATCATCAAAATGAATATTCCTAACAATTGCGCATGCAGTATAAGGTCTCATCGAAACAGATTTATCAACAATAACCTGATATCCGCTTTTCTTTGTTTTGTATTCTCTTGGTTTTTCCCCTTGATAATGATTTATAGCTCTTGCAAGACCATGAGCGCATAATAAATCAGGTCTTTCAGCAGTCATCTCTATTGCAATCTCGTCCCCTTTTACTTCATCCAGTTCAAAGCCCATATTGAACAATAAATCCTCAAGTTTGTCCAAAGATAATTTCTTCTTTATTAAACTATTTAAATATCCCAGACTCGTATTTAACATTACCATTTTTCAAGTTTCAATAAATCATAATTTCTCAAATATTTTAAATCACAGGTGTGTCCAAGAATTTCCTTGATGCTTTTATTTCCATAGATAAACATTGCCAGTCTTTCAATCCCAAAACCCCACGCAATCACAGGAACTTTAATTCCATAAGGAGCTAAAGATTCTGGTCTGAAGATTCCTGAATTTATTAACTCAATCCACCTCCCTAGCTTTTCTGAATATCCGAATGCCTCAAGACTTGGTTCTGTGTAGGGATTGTAATTAAATTTAAATTTCACTTCGTCCAATCCGAACTTGGAATAAAATGATTTTATAAATCCCATCAAGGTTCTTATATTAAGATTCTCCGCCGCAATAAAACCTTCTGCATGATGAAACTCAGGGAGGTGGGTTGCATCCGAAGCCTCATTCCTAAAAACCCTGCCAATGCAAAAACGCTTGCAGGGGATTTTAATTCCTCCCGCAAGAGTCCTATAAGTCACAGAAGTTGTGTGTGTTCTCAATAATAATTGTTTTGCGATTTCAGGTTCCCATTTCAGGTTCCATCCTTTCGAACCTGAATTGCCTCCAGTCTCATGAACCTCTTTAACATTATTAACTATTTTTTTGTCAGGCAAATCTCCTTCTCCTGAAAGATAAAAAGTATCCTGAATATCCCTCGCCGGATGATCCTGCGGGATAAACATTGAGTCCATATTCCAGAACGCGGTTTCAACCAAAGGTCCTTGCATTTCATCAAAACCCATTTCAATAAAAACTTCCCTTATTTTTTCAAAAACTAGATTCAAAGGATGTTTTTTTCCGGGATAAATTTTCTTTCCAGGAAATTCAACATTATATTTCTTAAACTTAATATCTCTCCAAATTCCGGATTTAATAATTTCCGGAGTCAATTCCACCACCTCTTTACCAATTAATTTTTTGGTTTCAATTTCTTTTTCAGTGACATTCCTTACAAGATTTCTTGTCAATAGTATTTTCATTTTATCCTCATCAAATTTTCCTGATTTAATTTCTTTCAAATATTCTTCAGTTTCGTATTTTTTCTCAAGAACTGAATTTCCGGTTTTTGTGAGTTTCATTGTTCCTTTTTCAATTTCAATCCACTGGTTTTTCTTTGCCCACTGCAAAGCAATGTTAAAATTCTCCAGTTTTTTTGCCTCAGAAACAGATAATTCTTTTTTTGAAAGTTTTTTTATCAGATTTATTTCAGGCAATCCTTCTTTCAAATATTTTTCCCCTTCTTCAGTTAACACATACATAATCATCTAAAGTCAATAATATTATATAAATCTAAATTTCTTATCTTCTCCGCTTCTTTGTTTAACTGATTAAAATCAATATTTTCTCGTTTTTTAGATTTTGACCAAAAATCAACATTTAAAATGTTGATCTAAAATAAAATTAAGTGGGAAGAGTGGGATTTGATTGTGGCGTCTTTTCAGAAGATTTCAAGAAAAGAGTACCCACGACATCACGGTCTTCAACCGTGCGCTCTCCCAGCCTGAGCTACCTTCCCATAATTTGTTAAAAATTTAATTTAAAATAGAAGGATATTCTAAAATAAAGGATAATACCTCAAAATTACATATATCCTAGAATCCTCTTTATCTCTTCCAGCAATTCAAGGTCAGTTTCATCGCATTTAATTAATTCTCGATAATCGTCTTTTGAGATTAAAGAATATAATAGCTCACCCTCCTTAACCTGCCTGCCAATTGTAACCCCATTAAAAGATACTGCGGCCTGTTCTTCTTTTTCAAGCAGTTTTAAATGTTCTCCTTCTTTCTGAATCTGGTTAGCGCTGCCAACCACCTTACCTTCTGAATTTACTAATTTCACGCCACTTACAAGTTTTCCAGCAAGAACCTCAACCCCAACAATTGCGGGATTATTCTTTCTAAAAACAAAACCAGGCAACAATTTTATTTTAACTATTTTTTTCATTTTCTGCTTCTTATCAGCTTGTTCTTCAGCTTCCAATTTATTTACCCATGCTTCATACTCTTCAAATAATTTGTAGATAACATCTCCCTGAATAACTTTTATTTTTTTATTGAGCGCAAGGTCCTCAAAAGTATTTTCAACATTAAAACAAATTAATACTCTATTTTTAGGAGCTGCGTCTTCAAGCATTACTAAATCCTCTCTAATCGGAGCACCTACTTTTGCCCTTCTTATACAAGCCTTGCAAAATAAACACATCAATGCTTCCAATCCCCCAATATTTGAAGTCCTCAAAATAATCCCGTCAATTGATTTATCAATTTCATTTGAAGTATGCTCTTCTTCCAGCTCTTCCAGTAATTTCATTTTTTCTTCCTCTGACCTAAAAACAGTGAAATTAGCACCCGCAAAAGCTGCATCAATATTCTTCCCTATAACTTTTATCCCCGCAGCTGCTTTAATTTCCTTAACAGCCACAAACTTTTTCTCGGCTCTGATATCTTGCAATGAAGCTGGCTCAAGCAAAGCTCTTATTTTAACATAAATAGGTTTCTCTAATTCCACCATCACTTCATCGCCAACTTTCAGAGTCCCGTCATACAAAATTATATCAGCATTGCATCCTAATTTTTCGTCTTTTTTTAATTCAAGAATAACTCCTTTTCCAACATCAGACAACTGCAACTTATCTATTAAAAATTTCTGGGAAAGACCAATTAAAACCGCAAACAAATTTTGGATGCCTTCTCCGGTTATGCCTGAACACGGAACCATCGAAATTTCTTTTGTAAAATCTTTTACTTCAAAAAATAATTCTGCATTAAAACCCTGATTTGAAAGTTCTCCCTGTATCCTATAAAACCTTTCATAAAAGTCCTGTTTTGTTCTCTCCTGCTGTTCCTTAAAATTAACCGAAAAATCCTTGCTTTCATTTCTCCATCCCCACAACCTATCAATTTTTGTCAAAGCAATTACAAAAGGAGTCTTGCATTTTTTAAGAATATTTAAACTCTCCTCTGTCTGGGGTTTTAATCCCTCAGTAATATCTATAATTAAAATTGCCAAATCCGCGATAGCCCCTCCTTTTTCTCTCATTGCGCTAAATGCAAGATGTCCGGGAGTATCTATAAATAACAACCCGGGAATTTTCACCTGATTCCTGATTGGCTCCAAATATTCAGAAGCAATATCAAAGATTACGGACATTGGTATATCTGTTGCTCCAATTTCCTGAGTTATATTCCCAGCTTCTCTTTTTGCAACAACAGTCTTTCTCAGATAATCCAATAAAGTTGTTTTCCCATGGTCCACATGTCCAAGAACAGTAACAATTGGCTGTCTTATTGATATTGATTTCTGTTCTTTTGATTGACCTTTCTCAGATAAATCTGCCATAAAAATATTCCTGAAAATTTAACGTATCAAGGTTTTTTTAAAATAATTAAATTCCTGGTTTTACCAAAGGATTTTTTAGAAATTCCAGTTTCTCAGGTGTGTTTATAAGCTCGTACATATCTTCCATATTTTTTCCATGAAGTTCTCTGAGATCAGGAACTGGAGGATACCTTGTGTTTTTTACCCAGCCTTCATTAAGAAAAAAATGACATGCTCCGCCCATATATTTTATGGAATGATAAACAGACTTAAAATTTGATGCAACCCAGTTTGACATCACAAGT
Source organism: Candidatus Aenigmatarchaeota archaeon (assembly GCA_030600555.1). GTDB lineage: Archaea > Aenigmatarchaeota > Aenigmatarchaeia > QMZS01 > QMZS01 > QMZS01. Next base: position 15,074 of record JAUVLW010000002.1, on the reverse strand, counting down.
TCCTGATTGGAATGATTGATTGTAATATGACCATAATTTGGGGGAATCACAAAAATATCTCCGACAGAACATCTCGAAAAACACACATCAATTATTTTGTTTGTGTCAAAATCAATTTTCTGAATCAGGAAAATTGCTTCGCCTTTCAAAACCTGATAAACTTCAGGATAAGATAAATCCTCAACCGCAATTTCATGGTAATGTCCTACAGTCTTCATAAATTCGCATCCCAGCATTCCTGGAGGTATTACAGTAACATCATATCTCAAACCTGATTTTTCTATTTTATCTTTATCTTCTTCCCTAAAAATATTTCTGTACATAAAATACAAATCTTTGTCTTTCTGGTTCTTAAGCCAAGGTTTGTCATAAACAACTTCCTTTATATCAAACAAAGTTCTTACATCAGGTTCGAGTTTATTTATCTTTTCAAGTTGCCACATAATTATCTTACTTAGTAATTATTGAATAACCGTTGTCGTTTATATTAAACCAATTATCTAAAAGAAAATCTGATACTTGAGCTCCTTCCAAATTATACACATAAAGAGTATTATTATCTAAAAATTCGGTTCTTCTTTTAATCTCCACAAAAGCATCTTTAAGATTATTGCCTTTCATTATTGTAGGCACTGAATAATATTTACGCTTATCATCTTTACCATCTCCTTGTTTAAAATTCGTACTATCCAATATTTCAACATATCGGAAAGGGATTTCGGTCTTTGATACTTGGTTTATCAATTGTAGTGTTTTTCCAAAAAAAGTGATAAATTCTTCCTGAGTACAGTCAAAAATTTCAGGAGATAACTTTACCTCAAAACTATATCCCTCCTTATAAAAAGGGTCTGTTATCCAATAATGATGGACACCTCTCCGGCAATCATAAAGTTCTTGGTTATTAACATATTTAGCAGGATTTTTTAAAAAATCTGAGTAAACCTGTTCAATGGTTTTTGTTTCACTATTCTTAAGTGCTATATCGAGCATAAAATATTGTAATCTAAAAATTTAAATAAGGGGATTTTTATTAAGATTTATTTTTTATTTAACTCCTTTTATTGCGAGTTTCGCCGCGCCAATCGCCGAGTTTTTGACAACGAAAATCTCCGCTTTTGGAAAAAGTTTTTTAATTCTGGGAGTTATATTTTTTATTATAAATTTATTTGTAAAAACGCTTCCGGTTAAAGCAATCTTAAAGTTTCCCTTAAGTCCAGCTCTTTTCACAACAGCTTTAATTCCACCCTCAATTTCATCAACTGCTGAATTTAATATCTCTCTCGCAACCAGGTCTTTTTTCTCAAGGGCTTTTTCTGTCAAAGGAGCAAACTCCGCGATTTGTTTCTTTAGATTTCCGGTATAAATATAATCCACCAATTCTTCCACACTGCTGATTTTTAATCTGTTGAAAACCATCTTTTCAAGAATTGTTTTCTTTCCTCTTCCATCATTTGATTTTACCGCCGCTCTCAAAACTTTAAGTCCAATAAAATAACCTGAGCCTTGATCGGCCAGCAAATAACCCACACCACTTGCCTTAAAAGTTTTGTTTTTGTTTACCGCAAAAAAAGCGGAACCTGTCCCCGCAATTGCCGCAACCCCATTTTCCGCATCAACAGAAGGCAATACGGTTTCAATATCATTTACAACAATAAAATCTGATTTAATCATTTTACCAAATTTGCTTTTTTTAATCATTTTTGAAATTTTCTTTTCCTCTTCCTCAGTATCCATTCCCGCAAAAGCAAAACAGGAAAACCTAAGAGGGAACTTAATTGACAAAGTAATTTCATCCAGAGTATTTACAAATTGTTTTTCTGTTAAATGCCTGTGGGATAAATTATCTTTCTTTGTTTCAAATATTATTTTTCCTTTTGAATCAACAACAAGTATTGTTGTTTTTGTTGCTCCCGCATCAATACCTAAAAAATATTCCGATTCCAACATAATTAAAGAGTATTTGTTTTATTTACTTTTTAAATTCAGCCAAAAGTTTTCTGAAATCCGGATTTCTCTCAACATTATGCCATGGTTTTAACTGAGGCCACTGGTCTTCGTAAACAGGACTGTTTGTTTCATAAAAAATTCCTGTTGGAATCTTTGAATTTTCATCCTGACAATAATTCCATTCAAGAGCTTTTTTCATTGCTTCATCATAATTTCCCGCATCATGGTTTTCAAGTTTATATATGTGGTCTCTAAGAAATTGTATGGTGTTGTTATAAGAAATACATGGCTGAAGAATTTCCACAAAAGAAAAACCTTTGTGCATCATAGCCGCCTCAATCAATTTTGTTAAGTTTGGAATATCCAAAGCAAATCCTCTTGCAACAAAACTCGCCCCGCAGGTCAGGGTAAGCACCAAAGGATTTATTGGTTTCTCATGAACTCCTAAAGGCGTTGAAGGACCCGCAAAACCCTTTTCGGTCACAGGCGTTGCCTGTCCGGTTGTCAATGAAAATCTCTGGTTGTCAAAAACAAGAAATGTTGTATCTTCATTGTATCTGCAGGAATGCACCACATGAGCCATCCCTTCAGCATAAGTTGAACCATCCCCGCCGAAACCTATGACATTTAATTCAGGGTTTCCTAATTTTATTCCAAACATTGTCGGCAAAGTCCTGCCGTGCAGAGCATGGAAAAAATTAATATTTAGATAATCATAAATTTTATCAAAACACCCAACTCCGCTGACCCCAACAACATTCTCGCGTTTTACTTTTTCATCATTTACAAGATTTGTTATTGCCTGTTTGACTGAAGTTAAAATTCCAAAGTCAGTGCAACCCGGACACCACGTTGTTTTCTCCCCTGTGTTTAATTCTTCTGCTTTCATTTTATTGCCTCTCTGACCTTTTCAACAATTTCTTCGGATGTGAATGGTCTTCCATCATATTTTAAAACCTTTTTATTTATAATCTTTCCTGTCTGCTCAGCAATTATATCCCCGAGCAATCCTGTTGCATTATTTTCAATAAGTATAACTTCATCAGAATCCTCAATTTCTCTCTTCACTTCTTCTGCTGGGAAAGGCGAGATATAAGAAACCTGCAAGAATTTGAAATCAGGCAAATTTTTCAATGCATCGACTATTGCGCCTTTTGTTGAACCCCATCCAACAATCAATTTCTTTCCCTGTCCATGAAGATAAACAGGAACCAAACCTATTATTTCTTTTTTCAAATCATCAAATTTCTTTAATCTTTTATCATTCATTTTAATTACTTCCTCGGATTCTTCAGTTGTGTGTCCATATTCATTATGTTCATAACTTGTAGCCCTCACAACTGCGCTCTGTCCGGGAACGGATCTTGGGGAAACTCCATTTTCAGTTATCAAATAACTCTTATAATCTTCGCAGGGTTCTGTGATGAAACGGTTGGGTTTAATTTTTGGTTCTTCAAAATCATCAAAAGAATAATTGCTTTCACCAACATGTTTGTCCCCAAGAATCATTACGAGCACTCGGTATTTGGAAGCTAAATGGAAAGCCTCAATTGTCCTGTAAAAACATTCTTTTGCGTCTCCCGGGGCAACAACCACTTTGACAAATTCGCCATGACCAATATTTACAGCAAATTTCAAATCCCCTTGTGAATTATAAGTTGGGACTCCTGAAGCAGGTCCGGTTCTCTGGCTAAGATAAACCACTAAAGGTATTTCTGACATTCCCTGTAAACTTAATGCTTCTGCCATTAAAGAAAATCCAGCCCCTGAAGTTCCTATCATAGTATTTGCTCCGGCATAGCTTGCTCCCAATGCAGAACAAGCAACAGCAATTTCATTTTCAGGCTGAACAACCATAAAATCATGCTCAATTTGTTTTGATGCAAGCTCATGAAGAACTGGTGTTGCAGGAGTTATTGGGTAAGCAATATACATATCCATCCCCGAAACGATTGCTCCCATTGAAATTGCCTCATTACCGGTTATAAAATATTTAGGTTTCCCGTCCGGGTTATCAAGTTCCATTTTCTTTTCAACACAATTATAACCCTCGATTATTGATTCTTCAAGCAAATCTATCTTTTTCTTAAATGCGCCTTTTACCACTTTAACTACAGGTTCAACAGGCAACCCAATAATTTTTGCCAAAGCCCCTATCAAAATATCATTCCCTAATTTTTTGGATGCGCCCATCTTTTCAAGCATAGCCTGCACATCAATGCTAATCATATTTTTTCCTTTCAGGTTCTTATCACCAATTATAAATCCATCATCTTTTAAATCTTTCTCGTGCCGGTCAATTAAATCCTGATTCAAAGCAAAAATCACATCATAAGAATTGTCATGGGAATAAACCGGCTTATCGGATATTTTAAGAACATTGAAATTAAATCCCCCTTTTATCAACGATTGGTATTCTCTGTAATTAAAAACATAATATCCCGCATTTGTAAAAATTTCACTTATCAGAAGGGTGGTTTTAGCGATTCCGGCTCCCGCTTCGCCGCCAATCAGAATATGCTTCTCCATCTTATTATTTGAAATAAGTTTTTAAGTTATCCAAATATTTGGAGGTTATCTAAAAATCCAAAAAGAAGTTAAACTGATTTAATTGATAAAATAAATTAAGTTACTTAATAAAAATCATTCGGTTATTTGAAAGTAAATATATTATGAAAAACTATTTCAGATTATTTGGGTTGATTGGTATTGGTATATTCATCTATATGATGTCAACGATTAATTTAAATCTTTTGCTGGCTTCTTTCAAATCAATGAATTATACTTATCTGTTAATCTCTCTTTTGTTTATTATCCCTGTAGTTTTCGTAAAAGTTATAAAATGGTTGTTGCTCATAGACAAAAAAGATAAAATTAGTTTATCTGAAGGTGTCTTTGCATGGGTTGCGGGATTTGGTATTGGAATGTTAACTCCGGGAAAAGTTGGCGACTTTACAAAAGCAAAATTCCTGAAATCAAAACCAGGGAAAAGTTTTCTCACCATTCTGGTTGACCGTCTTAATGATATTTTTGTCCTCTTCATTCTTGGAATATTCGCAGTTTTTATTTTATTCTCAAATAAAACCCATTTATCTTACCTGAATTATCTATTCTTGTTATTCTTCGTATTTTTCATTATAGGTATCTTTATTTTGAAAAATGAAAAATTAATTAAAAAAATTGGTATGCCTTTTTACAAAATTTTAGTTCCTGAAAAATTTAAAGGTATTGCCGGAGAAAATATTAATATTTTTTATGATAATTTTAACAGACTGGATAAAAATAAAATAATTATTAACTTTTTGCTGAGTGTCCTTGCCTGGTTTGGTTGTTTTGTCCAGTTCTGGTTTTTGTCCCTTTCACTTGGATTAAATTTATCTTATTTTTCAATTTGTCTAATCATGCCTGTGCTGATTTTAGTTCAGTTAATTCCAATTTCAATTTCCGGTATAGGAACGAGAGAAGCTGCTGCGGTTTTACTCTTATCAACTTTTGGAATCTCTCCGGAATTGGCAATTGCTTTCTCTTTAGGTATTATGCTTGAAGATTATATTCTTGGAGGACTTGGATTGTTGTGTTGGTTGAGAGTTAAATAAGAAAAATTCTGTTTAGCTTGCAAATCTCTTCCTGATTAAAAAATAAATAATTCTAAACCCATCAGATTCTTTGAGTTTTTCTTCCCCAATTCTTGGAAAATAATCAATCAAAATTTCTTTTGATTTTAAATTTAACCTGCGCATATTCATAAACAAATCCGCTTCAAGTTCAAAACCCTTTGCGGAAATTTTCATGTTTTTTAAAACATCCCCTCTAAAACCCCACATGCCTGTGCAAATATCAATATATCTCCCATACAACAAAAATCCTAATAAACTGATAATTTTATTTCCTATGAAATGAACAATATTTTTCAATTTAAATCTTACTCCTTTTCTTTTTCCTGAAATTATTTCATATTCTTTTAAATTCTCCAAAAATATTGGTATATCTTTTGCGGGATAACTTGCATCCCCGTCAAGCATTACATAAAGTTCGTCTTCTTTGATTGGATATTTTTTAAGGAAAGTCTGAAAACCCATTCCCTTGCCTTTGCCTTCCTGAAGTAAGATTTCCGCCCCTTCCGTCTTTGCTATTTTTACGGTTTAATCTGGCAGGCTTTTTTAATCATCTCTCTTATAATTCCTTTATATTCTCTGGGCGAAAAAATAAAACAGAATAAATTAAAATTAGACTTTTCAAATATTGCTTATAAAAATTATATTGTTGTTGGATTAATAACTTTAGTATTTTTCTATGTGTACCTGACAGGGGCTTTTAGTTATCCTTATCTTGAAGATGATGATTCTTGGGGGCATGCTAAAGCCGCAAAATATGTTTCAATAGAACACACCTATATTCAACCAGACCATTTTCCAATGCATTACCTTGAACCATATCCTCCTTTTTATTCTACTGTGATGGGTGTGTTGCATCAAGTCCACCCAGAATCCGTGCAATGGGTCTTGAAATTTTTCAATGTTTTACTTATCACTTTAGGTCTTCCTTTCATTTATATCTGGTTGAGAAAATTTACCCAATCAGATAATACTGCCTTGACCGGAACTTTTTTGTTTGCGGTTCTTCCATGTTTTATGAATCATTTTATCTGGGCACAGACACTTGCCTTAGTTCTTTGGTTCCCTGCTTTATATTCCATTGAAAAAATGAAGAATGAGAAAAAGAAAAAATGGTTGGTAACGAGTATCTTAACAATATCCGCAATTTTAATAACCCAATCCTCAACAGCAGCAATATTTATGATGTTCTTTGTGTGTTACTTTTCAGTCGAATTCATCACCACTTTATTAAACTCCAAAAAACATAATCTTATCAAGATATTCAAAAGTAAAGAAATAAAATATTTATTTATTGCGGGATTTCTCGGATTGATTCTTGCTGTATCAATTTATTGGTTGCCCGAAATAGGTTTTAGGGGTTGGGATGACGCTGGAGAAAGAATGGGTTTCATTAAAAAAGATTTCTTTGTTGGCGGAACAACTGCAGATACTTCAGGAGGCCTTGTTTATGGATTGCAGGATTTCGTAATTGCACCTAATGTTTCAAAAATGGATCAGGCAACTGGGTTGGGTCCTGTGATTTTTGTGTTATTATTATTCTCCATCATTGTGTTACTATATCAGCGAAAGAAATTAATCAACCCGCGCAACAAATACCTGTTAATCTCGCTATTATGGTTAATTATAGGATTCCTGGGTGTGGAAGGAAATGCTCTTCCTTTTAAATTAATGCCTCACAGATTCTGGGTATTCTTTGCAATACCTGTGGTAATTTTAGTTGCATGGAATATAATTTTGATTTATAACTCAACAAAAAAAGATAAAGCGATTTCCTATATAATAATTTCCTTGATATTCGCAGGAATTTTAATTACTTCAGCTTATCCAAAATATATGGTGCAGACTTCCCAATGGCCTCCTGGTGTAGGGTGGGCTTCCAATGAACAGATTCAAGGGTATATTGGATTAAAAGAACTTCCGCCAAATACACTGGTGTATAGTTTATGCAAAAACCCTAAAACCCTTATAGGTATGGATAAAATGGATTATCCTTGGATTAAAGAAATTGAAGATTATAAAAAAATAGCTCTAAATGATACTTTAAATAATAATTTAATCTTCCTGAAAAAATATGAGTATAAATATTTAATACTTGACGGCTCTTGTGTCAAAGATTTTGGTTTAAATCAAACTAATTTAAAAATACAGGAGATATTTAGCTCTGGAAAATTCAGAGTTGAAGAAAAATTAAGCAATAAGGGTTTCTTTTTGTTTAAAATATTATAACTTATTTAAATAATCCCTCTAAAATAATTACAGGATATTATTATGTGCGGTATAGCGGGAATCTTGAGTAAAGGAAATCTAAATACAAAAAAAACTCTGAATAAATTTCAAAAGGTTTTATCTCATAGAGGTCCTGATGCAAAAGGTTCTTTTATTGATTCTAAAAATGGGTGGACTATTGGACTTGCGCACAGAAGACTGAGCATCATTGACCTGAGCTCTTCAGGAAACCAGCCAATGTCAGATAGAGATAATTCAATACATATTGTCTTTAACGGGGAAATTTACAATTATAAAGAACTGCGAAAAAAACTGGAAAAGAAATATAAATTTAAATCAACCTCAGATACAGAAGTTATACTTTATCTCTACAAAGAAAAAGGAGAAAAATTACTGGATGACTTAAGAGGGATGTTTGCTTTTGCAATCTGGGATTCTAAAAAAGAAAAATTGTTTCTGGCAAGAGATAGATTTGGAATTAAACCAATTTATTATAATTATTCAAATGAATATTTTGTTTTCGCATCAGAGTTAAAAGGAATATTATCTTCAAATTTAATTGAAAAAAATATCAATAAAAAAGCCGCTGGTCTCTTCATGCTTAATGGCTCCATACCGCCCCCAGACACAATATATGCAGGAATTTCTGCATTAGAACCCGGATGTTTTCTAATATTTCAAAAAGGAAAATTAATTAAAAAAGAATATTATAATCCTTTAGAAATTTTTATGAAAAAAGAAAATATTTCAGAAGCGGAATCTATAAAAAAAATACATGATTGTTTGCTTGATTCTGTGAAATACCATCTTATAAGTGATGTTCCTGTAGGATGTTTTTTAAGCGGTGGTATTGATTCTTCCGCAATAGTGGCTCTTGCTAGAGAAGCAAAACAAAAAGAGATAAAAACCTTATCAATTATCTTCCCTGGAACAAATTATGATGAAAGCAAATACGCAAAAATTGTTTCTGATAAATTTAAAACAGACCACAATGAAATTGAAATAACCGGTAGTGATTTAAAAAAACATATTAATAGAATATTTGAATATATGGATCAGCCAACAGTTGACGGAATTAATTCATATTTTGTTTCCCTCGCAGCTTCCAGATTAAATTTAAAGGTTGTTTTATCAGGCCTTGGAGGAGATGAAATTTTCTGTGGTTATAATTCATTCACCCAACTGCCTTTATTGCAGAGATTTTCCAAAATTTTTTCTGTTATTCCTTTTAGAAATAAAATATTTAGTAAATTATCTGGAAATTCTTTTGATTCAAAAGCTAAAATTTTGTCTCTTCTTTCAAGCAACTCTTTTAGCGAATCTTATTCTATTTACAGGGGAATTTTTAACAACAAACAATCTGAAAATTTGCTTGGATTTCCTGTTTTTTTAGATAAAATTAATTTACCAGACACCGATTATCTGTCAAAAGTTTCGTTTTTGGAATTAACTCAGTATATGTCAAACCAGCTCCTGAGAGACACAGATGTTTTCTCAATGGCTCATTCTCTTGAAATCAGGGTTCCTTTTGTTGACCACAAATTGATTGAATTGGTTGCGGGGATTCCTTCCCAGTATAAAATTGGAAAAACCCCAAAAAGACTGCTTGTAAAAGCACTTGGGAATAAACTACCTGAAGAAATTGTTTATAGGAAAAAACAGGGTTTTGTGCTTCCATTTGAATTATGGATGAAAGAAGAATTGAAGGATTTTGTTGAGAAAAAACTGGAAAGGTCTTCTTTTGATGAAAAATTGGTGAATAAATTATTAAGAGATTTCTATAATAAAAAAATACATTTCTCAAAGGTTTGGAGTCTTGTTGTTTTGAGTGAATGGATTTAAAGTTTATGTGTTGGATTAAACTTATATTCTATAAACCTTAATTAGAATTAAAGATAACAATACCATCAAAAATAATGAGATAAATATATATCTTAAATCGCATCTTATTATAAAATAGGGTTGATATATTTTATAACCTAATGTTGAATCTAATTTTTTGGAAAAAGAAAAGGCTATATTTTTAAATGGACCGAATAGATTATAATTGAAATAAGAATAAGTTGTGAAATTATATAATTTTGGATAAACTATATTTGAGTCCTCTTTAATTTTGGCAATATATTCATCAAATATTGTTTTACTCTTTAATTGTTCTTTTGAATAATTATATGAAGTGTTAAAAGAAGGGTCTAAAATAATATACCTATTTCCAATTTTAGCTTCAATAATAACATGTTTAAAAGCATAATTATTCTTCCCTTGAGTAAGTCCAAGTATGTGCGCTTCAATTCCTGCTTCTTTTAACAAACTTAAGGTAAATAAAGATTTACAGCCGCAAGCCCCACCGTCTTTATAAATATTTAGTGGAGTTCCACAATAAATAAAAGCTGATTTGTTTCCGGTATAATTTTTGATATTATTAAAAGTAATAGAAGTTATAGCTTGTGCAACCTCAGATTCTGTTTTGTATTTATCAATATCATTTTCAGATAATATTTTTTGGATGAAATTTTGATTATCTAAATATATCTCAAAATTAATTGCAAGGTGACAAGAAACAGTTATTAAAAAAATTATTAAAATTGTTTTTAGATATTTCTCTTGGAGTTTCATAATAGGCTATAGTAAAATTATTTAGAGTTTTGTTATTTTGAGTGGTTGGATTAATCAGACAGCAGCCATTTCCACAAAGGGAATATATATTAGTATGTTTTTGTATTGATTATTTTAAATTTACTAATATTATGAATATCCTTGTTACAGGCGGCGCGGGTTTTATTGGAAGTCATTTAGTTGAAAGACTTATAAAAGATGATGAAGTGACTGTAATGGATAATTTTAGTTCAGGAAGTCTTGAAAATCTGAAAAATCTGAATGTGAATATTATTCATCATAATGTCATTGACAAAAGAACTTTATCTGGGTTTGACCAGATATACCATCTTGCTTCTTTGGCATCTCCAATATTTTACCAGAAAAACCCGGTTGAAACTGCTTTGAGCAATTCTGTGGGGACTTATAATCTGCTTGTTGAAGCGCAAAAACATAAATCAAGAATTTTGTTTACTTCGACTTCAGAAATATATGGGAATCCTTTGGAACATCCTCAAAAAGAAGACTATTGGGGAAATGTTCACACAATTGGAATCAGAAGCTGTTATGATGAATCAAAAAGACTTGGAGAAACCCTGATGAGTGATTTTAACCGCGAATATGGGGTTGAAACCAGAATTGCAAGAATTTTTAATACTTATGGTCCTAGACTGAATTCCGGAGATGGTCGTGTTGTATGTAATTTTATTGTTTCCGCTCTTAAAAATGAACCTATTACCATATACGGGGATGGTAAACAAACAAGAAGTTTCTGTTATGTTTCAGATACTGTTGATGGGTTGATTAAACTAATGAACTCTGATTATATGAAGCCTGTAAATATTGGAAACCCTAATGAAATGAGTATTATGGAACTGGCAAAGAAGATTAAAGAATTAATTAATTCAAAATCGGAAATTGTTTTTAAAGAACTTCCTGAAGATGATCCTGTGAGGAGATGCCCTGATATTACAAAAGCTAAAGAGGTTCTGGGTTGGGAGCCAAAAATTAGTTTAGAAGATGGGTTAAAAAGAACTATTGAGGAATTTAAAAAAGATTAATAATAATATTATGAAAATCCTTATTACAGGGGGTGCTGGATTTATTGGGATAAATTCTGCAAAAAGATTTATTGAAAATTGTGATGAGGTTGTTATATTTGACAATCTTTCAAGAAAAGGTACTGAAAACAATTTAGACTGGCTAAAAAAACAGGGGGATTTTACATTCATTAACGGAGATATACGAAATTTTGATCAAATAAAAAGTTGTTTAATCAGCCATAAAAATATTGATGTTGTTTTACACCTTGCCGCTCAAGTTGCGGTTACAACCTCAGTAACTAATCCGAGAGATGATTTTAATACCAATGCTTTAGGAACTTTTAATATTTGTGAAGGTGTTAGAAAATATCAACCGAATACGATATTATTAAATGCTTCCACTAACAAAGTCTATGGTAATATGGAAGATTTAAAAATAATCGAACGCAACAAAAGATATGAATACTTGAATCTGCCTTATGGGGTTTCAGAAAATACCTGTCTGGATTTCTATTCACCTTATGGATGTTCAAAAGGGGCTGCTGACCAATATGTCAGAGATTATTCCAGAATATATGGATTAAAAACTTTGAATTTTCGTCAATCCTGCATCTATGGTCCGCATCAATTTGGAATAGAAGATCAAGGGTGGGTTGCTTGGTTCACTATACGCGCAGTTCTTGGAGAACCCATTACAATTTATGGTGATGGAGAACAAGTAAGAGACACTCTTTTTGTTGGAGATTTAATTGATGGCTATACAGAAGCTATTAAAAATATTGATAAAATTAAAGGGAATAATTACAATATAGGCGGTGGTTCTAAGAATACCCTTTCATTGTTAGAATTGATTTCTTTATTGGAAGAATTTTCAGGGAATAAAATAAAATATTCTTTTTCAGATTGGAGACCGGGCGACCAAAAAGTATTTGTTTGTGATATAAGAGAAGCAGAAAAAGATTTTGGGTGGAAACCTAAAATAAATATAAAGAACGGCGTAAAAAAACTCTTCGATTGGGTTTCTGAAAATAAAGAATTATTTAAATAATAATGAGAAAAGTATTATTATTGTTTACAGAAATTTCTGATAAAGGCGGTATTGAAGTTTTTAGTAAATATTTTTTAAGTTCTATTCTTGACTATGAAAAAGAAACTAAGTTTGATTCCATCTTAGTTAATAATAAGGAACCTCCAAAAATTGAAAAAAATTGCAATGAAATAAACTATTTCTGTTGTGATTCGCAATATAAATTAATAAAAAAATTAAAATTTGTTTTTTTCTTCCTGAAAAGTTTAATATTTGAAAAACCAGAATACATAATTTCAAACCATATTTCACTTCTTAGATTGTACTCTTATCTCCACCCATTATTTAAAATAAAATATGGATTTGTTGGGTATGGGATAGATGTTTGGAATCTGGATAAAACAGATAAAAAAATAATAAAAGATGCCAAGGTGATTGCCCCCTTCAGCAACTATACTGCAAATAAAATTAAAAAGCAAATAAAATCAGAATATTCTTCTATATTATTCCCACCCCTTGTGGAAGAAAATAAATTTTTTATTAAACCTAAAAATAAAGAATTAATTAAAAAATATAATTTAAAAAAAAGTAACATTATATTAACGGTTTCAAGATTATTCTCAACAGAAAAATATAAAGGTTATGACCATATTATAACTGCATTGCCAAATATCATTAAAAAAATACCTGATGTAAAATACCTTATAATTGGAAAAGGAAATGATTTGCCTAGAATTAAAAAAATGGTTGAAGAACTCAATTTAGAAAGTTATGTTATTTTTTGTGGTTTTGTTCCCAACAATTTATTAATTGAATATTATAATATTTGTGATATATTTGCTATGCCTTCTAAAGGAGAAGGTTTTGGTATGGTTTTTCTTGAGGCTTTGGCTTGTGGTAAACCTGTAATTGCAGGAAATAGGGATGGGTCTTGTGATGCTTTATTAAATGGTGAACTTGGGGTTTTAATAGATCCCGAAAATCTTCAAGACCTTGAAGAAACTATAATTAATGTTTTAAACAAAAAAATTCCAAAAAAACTATTGGATAAAAAATATTTAAGAAAAAAAGTTATAGAAATTTATGGGATTAATAAATTCAAAGAAAGAACTAAAAAATTTATTGAAATGGTGAAAAAATGAACTATAAAGAAAAACTTTATTCAAAATATATTTCTACGCATACTTCTTATTTGGGTAAAAATACTATTAAAAAAATAGAAAAACATTTTCCAGTATGGGATTATTATTACCATAAATTTCTTCCAGAAGCTAAAAAGATAAAAATTCTTGATGTTGGTTGCGGCGAGGGTAGTTTTGTTTATTGGTTGCAACAAAAAGGTTATAAAAATACTTTTGGAATTGATGTGAGTAAAGAGCAGATTGAAAATGGTGAAAAACTAAAAATAACTAATATACAACAAATGAATTTATTTAAATTTCTAAAAAATAAAAAAGTTGAATATGATATTATATTTGCAAGAGATGTTATTGAACATTTTAAAAAAGAAGAAATTTTGGATATTTTAAAACTTTTTTACAAATCATTGAAACAAAAAGGTAAAGTCATTATCCAAGTTCCTAACGCAGAAGGACCTTTCGGCACTCATTACTTATATAGTGATTTTACTCATGAACTTGCTTTCACAGAAAGAAGTTTAAATCAAATATTTAAATCTGTTGGATTTAAAGATATTTATTGTTATCCAACCTCACCGCCACAAATAAGTATTACCTCTAAAGGGAGACATCTCCTCTGGAAAATGATTGAAAATTCGCTTAAATTTTATACTCTTGTTGAAACTGGATCTTCAAAAGGGATATTTACGAGAAATATAATCTGTGAAGCAATAAAATAATTTATAATGATATTAATAATTCCATAGGATTAACTTAATCATCAAAACGAAGGATTTATATAAAATTAAATATATTATGGACGAAAAATACGAAAATAAATATTCGATTTACAAATTAGAATCTTCTGAGGGAAATACTTTTATCACTCGAACTGTTAAAGAAACCGGTATAATAGCCCGATATAATAATTACACTTATATTGATGCTGAAGGCAATTCCATAATTAAAAAAATAGATACAACCATGGGAGAAAAAATAATAAAAAATGCTTTGATTGATGATAATCTAAGTTCTGCTTTAATTATTGTGGAAGATGATGGGAAAGAAATAAAGATAAATTCTGAGGATAAAACTTCATTAGAATACTTATATACCTCCACAGGCAATAAATTCTTGTTGCACAAAGAATCTATTGAATCTTTCAAAAAAGGTGATGGGAAAACAGTGATTAGCACGCATATAAGTCCGGAAGGGTCTTGCAATTTAAAATGTCCCTATTGTTCTGTGGGTTATCGAACAGTCACCAATAGAATTGAACTTGAGGTTATTAAAAATTATGTAAGCATCTTAAAAAAAAGAGGTCTTAAAGCAGTTATTTTAACTGGTGGGGGTGAACCTACCTTATATCCCCAGATTAATGAATTAATTGAATTTCTTTGTGATGAAATGGAACTGGAATTGGCAATGATAACTAATGGCACCATGCTGGAAAAAATTTCTCCTTCCAACAGAAATAAATTTAAATGGATAAGAATTTCAA
>JAUVLW010000009.1 GCA_030600555.1 Candidatus Aenigmatarchaeota archaeon | reverse complement strand
GGGGGGAGTAATTTTACTGAGGATTTTAGATATCCTCTTTTAGAATATATAATTGCTTTTGTTTGGTATTTTACCGGCGAAAGTATTTTTGCGGCGAGGTTTGTTGTGATTTTAATGAGTTTGTTGACGGTGTTTGTTTTTTATTTAATTTCAAGAGAGTTTTTTTCTATAAACAATTCCCTTTTAATAACTTTTTTATTTTCCATTTCACCGCAATTTGTTCTTTGGGGTTTTAGGGTTTATACAGACATCCCATCACTTATGTTTTTATTGTTGTCTTTTTTGTATTTTCTTAAATACAGAAAATCAGGAAAATTTTTGTTTATTTCCCTTTCAGGTGTTTTTTTCACATTGGGTTTTTTATCCAGATTTACGGTGGCTTTGTTTGGTTTGGGTATATTTATTGAGTTTGTTTTAAAAAAAGATTACAAAGGATTCCTATTGTTTGTTTCTGTTGTTGCCCTGGCTTTGTTGCCCTGGCTTGGTTATAATTATATAACCTATGAGAATCCCCTCTATGATTTTGAGGGACAGTATAGAATCGTTGCGGATTACACAACAAATCAACCCGTAATTTTACAATTAAATAATCTATATTTAACCCTTGGTTTGTTAATTTTTTTCCTGCCCTTTGGATTTATTTTTTTGACTAAACATAGAGAATATTTAATTGTATCTTATGCGATTATATCTTTGGTTTATTTTCTGTTTTTTGTAAATATGAAATTAGCCAGATATTATGTGGTTTTTTTACCATTTTTATATTTAATTGGTTATTCTGGTTTACTTTGGATTGGTGAACAATCCAGATTGAAGAACTTTAATTTTAAAATTATTTCATTATTATTTGTTTTATTGACCAGCTTCTTTTTGTTAGTCGGTTTCATTAATGCAGGATTGGATAATAATTGCGATGCCAATAGCAGTATTTTAAGTTCAGTCCAGTATTTTGATTCTCTTGAAGAAAAACCTCAAGTTATAATTAGCAATTACTGGCCCTGGTTGGGATATTATCTCAATATTACGGTTTCAAGCATTTGGGACGAAAATATCACAAATTTAATAGATTTTTATAAACCGCAATATTTTGCTTATAATTCAATTGTTGGGGTGGGATATAATAAAAGTTTACTTGATAATCATGAAAAATTATTTTTAGTCAAGAAAATAACTGGCGATTGCAATCAGGAGATATTTATATATAAAGTCAAATAGCTCATTTAGTTTCAGGAGCAATCAATTTTATTATTTCTTCTTTATTCTTCAACCCGGAATAACTTTGCCCATTAATTATCAATGAAGGAACTTCAGTAATATTAAATGATTTTGTAAGAATCTCGGTGGTGGATAGGTTTAAATCTTTATCCAAAGCAAATATCATAATTTCTGGATATTGTTTTTTTATGCTATCTAGATAAATACCCTGGTCTTTACAGTCATCGCATTTTTTGTTGGAGTAGAAATAAATAACATCCACAATATTTTCACCGCAATTTTTTTCCAGTTTGTTGGTGATTATCCAATATCTAATCAACAATAAATTATAATCTTTTTTAATATCTTCATATTCTTTGATTCCAAATCGTTTGCTATCAGCGCTGCTTTCATAATAAGCAACTCTTTCCGCAAGACTTTCTATTTCAGGCAACATTTCGTTAATGTAAGATTCAAGACCTGGACATATTTTTTCATCAAGGGAGTCAAGCAACAGACTATTAGTTTCCTGCGTGTTCCTCATTCTTTCAAGAGTGTTTAAATCCTCAGATAAACTGCTTAATTTATTTTGACTTAAGATACTCCCTAGAAAAAGACCCGCGACGAAGATGGATAGGGTTATAAATAATACTATAAGGTATAATTGTGTGTCTATTTTTCTTTTTACCATTTATTATATTGTTTAAATATTTCGTATAACACAGCCGCAATCCAGAATAGAGAATATAGGAAAGGATAAATAAATAAATACCCAAAATAGAATAATTTTTTTGTTTTAAAATCTATTTTTTCGCCTGAAGCATATAAACTCAGGAGTATTGTTATTATACCCATTAGGAAGAATAATACAAAAAAATAGGTATAAGAACTTATATATAGTATGTCAAAATTAAAGATTAAAGGAGACCATTCAAAACCAACTAAATATAGAATATGGAGGTACTCAGAAAAATCTTTAATGAACATATACAAAGGCATAAAAAATAAAAATCCCAAGATAAAAATCCACGCAAAATTAATTGGCAGTATAAACAGACCAAGATTACCATATTTTGAATTTCCAAATAAATGTTTATATTGGAATGTGGTTTGCAGATAACCTCTATACCATCTAACCCTTTGGTGGAATAATTCTTTAAAGGTTTTGGGGGCTTCTGTATCAACATATGCATTTATGCAGTTTTCAATTTTAAATCCTTTTTCATACATTCTAAAAGCAAGTTCCATATCTTCCACAAGGCTATGCTTATCCCAGCCCCCAATTTCTTTAAGTTTATCTGTTCTGTAAATAGAACCCGGTCCGGGGAGAACATATTGACAGTCAAATATTGCAAATAATTTCCTCAGATAAATTGAAAAAATATATTCCACCCATTGAATCTGTTGCATGAGGGTTTGCGGTTTGTTAATTTTCATGGCCGGAGAAATAGCAACAATATCTTTGTCATCAAAGTGACCTATTATTTTTTTCAGGTAGTTTTTTCTTGGAAAAGAATCAGCGTCCATAGACACAACAAATTCAGTGTTAACTAATTTTAATGCTTCATTCAATGAATCCGCTTTTCCAGTATTTTTTTTGTTAATGACAATTACTCTGCGATTTTTTATGTTTTTGCATATCTCAGAAGTTTCATCTGTGGACCCGTCATTTATACAGATAATTTTTATTTTATTTTTAGGATAGTCGAGATTTAAAACCGAATTTATGCATTTAGATACGAACTTTTTTTCATTATATGCCGGGATGAGAAATGTGACTGAAGGAAAATTTTTTGCGGGTTTGTCAACAAAGAATTTATAATGATTTTTAATAAAAACAATAAACCACAGAATGGAACAATAAACCATTATGAAATAGCATAACAGCTGGATAATATCAAATATTCCAAAGTAGCCAATAGAATAGAATACCATAAATAAATAACTGTAATTTTAGAACACACTTAAGATATTTTGATAACTAATTTTATTATGAGACTTCCGGAATTTGCAGGTACTTTTTATCCTTCAACAAAAAATGAGCTGAAAGCGGAATTAAACCTATTATTTCAGGCAAAGACAGAATATCATAATGATGCTTTAGGAATCATTGTTCCTCATGCAAGTTATTTGTATTCTGGTCAGGTTGCCGCTAAAACCTATAAAGCAATTTCAGGAACAAACAAGAGGAATTTTGTGATTCTTGGGGTGGATCATCATGGGAGTGGTGTTATTGCTACCTCAAAGGAGAATTGGCAAACGCCTTTAGGGACAGCAAAAATAGATAGGGCTTTTTCTGATTACCTGACAAAAGAGCAGGCAATTATATCGGACGAATTCGCGCTTAAGGGTGAACATTCAATAGAGGTTCAGATTCCTTTTTTGCAGTATCTTTTTAATGATTTTGAATTTGTTCCAATTCAAGTGCCAAATATTTCATATAATGAAATTCTTGAACTTGCAAAATTATTGAGTGAAGAAAATTATTTTTTTATAGCAACTTCGGATTTAATTCATTATGGTTCTTCATACAATTTTTTTCCGAAAGAGAGTTTGTATGACCCAAATGATTATGTTAAAAACCTGGATAATGAAATAATTGAGCAAATATGCAAGTTTGATGGTAAGGGTTTTTTGAATTATACAAGAGAAAAAGATTTAACCCTTTGCGGAGCAACTCCAATAGCATTGTTATTAGAAATAGCTAAAAATTTAGGATGTAAAAAAATAGAAAAAATTATGCATGACACTTCTTTTTCTTCTTCGCATGATGTTTCTACAATTGTTGGTTATGGTGGATTAGTTATTTCCTGATTTTGTGATATCTTTTGCCTGATTCCATAATTGTTTGAATATTGGTTCCATTAATTCATTTGCAACATGCGGGCTTTGTGTCCAAAATGCAATCTCTTGTGAAGGTTCAACCTCTGTATCATTTACCAAGCCCATAAGAACATGTTCTCCATCAATTATCTGCAGTTTACCCACAGGCAATTCGATACCTTCCAGATGTTTTAAATTTGCATAGGGTAATAGTTCCATTGCTTGTTTTCGGTTTCTTGTTGTTATTGGACCCATTATATTTATTTCAACATTTTTACTTTTTAGTTTGCTCAAAGATCTGAGATGTTCTTTCAAATCCACAATTCCTTTTTCTGAAGTTAAAATATTTACCTGTGTTTTTGCCTTAGATAATAAAGTTTTTGTCTGCATTTTTATTTTATCTTCTGATTTTATAACTGCATTGAAACTTCCAGGAGAAACCATTTTTAAGTCTTTTTTGTAGAGTGAAACTAAGTCGGTCATAATATCGCTTTTTTTCAGTTCTTCCAGCCTTGTAACTGTAAGTTCAGCTTCTTTTTTGATATTGGATTTTAAGTTTTCAAATGCTTCTTTTGGTTCAACTGCCACGTATTTGAAAGGACTTCCGTGCTGCACGACCACAAAACCTTTTTGTTCAAGTGATTCCAAAACATCATAAACTCTTGCTCTTGGAACTCGGGATAATTCAGAGAGTTCACTCGCGGTTGCAACTTTTTTAATCAAAATTGCGGTGTATAAATTCCTCTCGTAAAGATTAAGACCAATGCCTCTTAAGCTTTCAAGGACTTTTCTCGAAACTGTTTCTGGTACTACCATAGTATATAGATAATTATAACTTTTATATACTGGAAATACACCCCTGTTCTGTGAATACAAACCATTATATTGGACTTATTAACATTTTTAACGTTCTAATAAATGGGTTTTAAGAGATTATTGCTTAGTTGGCAGGTAATATTGCTGTTATTTTGTATAGTGGGTTCTATAGCAATGATTAGCCCAAAACTCAATTCTTCAGGAGTTATAATCACCAGTGTTGGAACCGGTGCTTTTGATGGGAAAATTGATTTAGGCACAATAATTTATTCCGCAAATATGATAGGTCAGGAGCCAAAAGAAATAGCAACTCTAGGGGATTTACTCCAGTTTCAGGGCGAAAAAGGATATTTAAATCTGAATACAGATGAAGGACTTAAAAATATTAAATTGCAGGAAGGAGATTTGTTCAATATCTCTATGGGGGAAACCGAATCATCTAATTTGAAATTTGGTCTTGATATTGATGGAGGTATAAGAGCTTTGCTTGAACCCGTTCAATCATTACAAGGAAATGAAACAAATATTACTGCGGATGAAATTATTTCCGTTCTGGAAACAAGGATAAATGTTTATGGATTAAGACAGGCGGAATTTAGGAAACTTGAAGTTGGGAGTAAGGATTTGATAATGGTTCAGATAGCCGGAGGGACAGAATCTGAGATAACTGATTTGTTGTCCAGAGAAGGAAAATTTGAAGCTAAGATTCCAATAACCGTAAAAAATGGCACTGTTTTTACTTTAGGAACTTTTGTTGATGGAGAAGTTGAAGATTATCTGGTTGAGATTGTGGACAACACCACAATAAAAATTAATGAAGATGTTTATAATATTAAGGATATTTTTACTTTGAAAGGAATTGAATTTAATATAAAAAACTTGACTTCAAATAAAGTTGTTATCGAAGGTCTGGTATACACGACTAAAGAGATTACTTCTATTGGTATCCCGGCATCCAGCAATTATTTTGGGGCGACTGAAGGCGGTTATAAATTCCAGTTTGGCGTGGTGGTTTCTCCTGAAGGCGCAAAAAAGTTTGCTGAGATTACGCAGAATTCAGATAAGATAATAAGTCCTGGAGGCAGCCAGTTATCTGAGAGAATTTATTTTTATCTTGATGGCAAAGAAACAGATGCTTTAACAATTGCCGGGGATTTGAAAGGCCGGGAAATAATGAATCCTATAATTACCGGACATGGGGAAACAGAAGAAGAAGCAAGGCAGAACATGAACCAGTTGAAAGCTGTTTTAAAATCAGGAAATTTGCCCGTGGAATTAAAAGTTGTTTCCATGGATCAGTTAAGCGCAACTTTAGGGGGAGGTTATCTTTACCTAATTGCTATGGCTGGATTGACCGCAATATTTTTAATTAGCGCGGTTATTTATATAAGATATAGAAATCTGAAAATCTCAATAGGCACTACTATTACAATGTTGTCTGAAGCAATTATTATTCTTGGTTTTGCTGCACTGACTAACTGGAATTTGTCCACATTAGCTTTTGCGGGAATTGTTGCTGCAATTGGTTTTGGAGTTGATGACCAAATTCTGATTATTGATGAGACTAGAAACAAGAAGGAAAGGTATTCTCTCAAGGAAGGTTTAAAAAGGGCATTCTTCATGATTTTCGGGGCAGGAGCCACAACAATCTGTGCCATGTTACCAATATTATTTGCGGGATTTGGGGTTTACAAGGAAATCGGAGGTTTTGCTTTAACAACAATAATGGGTGTGTTGATAGGAATCCTGATTACAAGACCGGCTTTCAGCAAGTATGTTGAATATGTTTTGGCTGAGTAGCTGATTATAAATTATTTAAACTTTTCATTATTTTATTATGGTAACCCGTGATGAGATTGTTGAATTGTTAACCGGAAAATATTCAGATATGGAATTGAGTTATAATTCTGGGGGGTATGAATTTGTAGGGAATGACCTGGTGAGTATTTCACTTTCACCCGAATCTTCAGTTCAATCTTCTTTAAGGAATATGAAGAGAACTTTGGCTGGGAGAATTATGGATAATTTTGAAGTGGAATCGGTTGATATTGAAGGCTCAACAAATTTAGATGAATATCAAGATCTTTTTCGTTTCAGTAAATTTATAGACCAAGAAATTGAAGAAAGAAATTTGGATAGATCCAGTTATGGCTTGGGCAGTAAAATAACTAAAACCTTGGATATGGGCGAAGAATTAAATAAGGACGAATTATTGGGTGTTGTTGGTTCTGTGATGGATACAGAAAAGTTATTTGCTGGAATTTATGAAAAAAATGAAAAGAACAGTCTCAGTGATTATAAGAAATCAAAGAACTTATTTTACCGTTCTCAAGTATTATAATAACCAATCCTATTTTTAAAGATTTCAATAAGATTATGGTATTCGAAGAAATTACCAAAAAGCTGAAAACCGGAAAACTGCATTTTACACTCATAGACCCGGATAAACAAACAATTGAGCAGGTTGCGGAAATTGTAAAAACCGCGGAAGATGCTGGAACAGACGCTTTAATGGTTGGAGGTTCAAGTTCAACAGCAATAATCCAGTTGGATGATACTGTTAAGAAAATCAAAGAATCTTCTAATTTGCCGATAATTTTATTTCCGAGCACTCACGCAGGAATTTCCAAATATGCGGATGCAATTTTCTTTATGTCTTTGTTAAATTCCAGAAGTACGGCTTATATGGTGGATGAGCAGTTAAAAGGAGCTCCTCTTGTGAAATCTTATGGTTTAGAGCCTATTTCTATGGGATATTTAATGTTTGAATCAGGGAATGTCTGCACCTCGCAGCTTGTTTCTGATGCCAAGCTCCTACCGAGAGATAAAGCGGACGTTGCGGTTGCGTACGCACTTACAGCGCAGTATTTCGGGATGAAATGTGTTTATCTGGAAGCAGGTTCAGGGGCAAAATATTCTGTATCTGAGGGGACTATATCAGCTATTAAGAAATGTTTAGAC
Source organism: Candidatus Aenigmatarchaeota archaeon (assembly GCA_030600555.1). GTDB lineage: Archaea > Aenigmatarchaeota > Aenigmatarchaeia > QMZS01 > QMZS01 > QMZS01. Next base: position 25,867 of record JAUVLW010000009.1, on the reverse strand, counting down.
ATTCCTGTGATTGTGGGAGGAGGAATAAGAGATAAAGAGACTGCAAGAAAGAAACTGGATGCGGGAGCGGATATAATTGTTACAGGCACAATAAATGAGGATAATAAGACCAGAATGGTGGAAATCATTGGTGAAATCAAGAATTACAAATAACTCGATAAACAACACCTTCTTTTAAATTTTTAATCCAAATTAATTTAAGTTGGCGACCATAGCGGAAGGGGTACACCTGTTCTCATCCCGAACACAGAAGTTAAGTCTTCCAGCGATTTGGTAAGTACTGCCTTATGGGTGGAAACATCATGACGTTGCCGACTTATTAGATTTCTTAAATAAATTTAATTCTTAACCACTACAAAGTATTTAAAATTTTATCTAAGTTTGATTATGACAAAAAGTGTTAATTCTGGAGTTTCTTATTTAAATCCAGGAGAGTTTGATTTTCAGGAAGTGGTTGGAGTTTATTTCCCTGATATTATCAAAGGAGATGAAATTGGCGTTCTCTACGAAAAAGATGGAATTGCGAATACCATGATAGTTCCAGTATCTGGTGCATCAGGATTTTCTAGAAATTATGAAAAAATACCTTTGGATATTAGAGGTGGAATTAAGAATTATGCTTTGAGAACAATAGATGATTTAAAAGAAGAAACTAAAAACAGAAAAAAAGACATTATTTCAGAATTATGCGGTTTAACTATGAAGAAAATTAGAAAAAGAATTTATGTTTTAGACCCTATTATTGACACAGCAATTAAACTTGAAGATAATGGTATGCCTGAGAGTGGTCAAGGTGGTTCCGATGAAGATGTTATGGAACTGGCTATAGATCTTATAGGTGAAGAAGAAATAAATAGGACTGTTGGTGAATATTGGACTTATGTAGGGAATTTAGAGCAACAGGCAAAGGGACTTGGAGAAGAGTCTGGTCTCTTAGAACAACAAACAGGAGAATTAAATAAACTTCAGGAATTTTATCAAACTTTACAATAAATTAATTAAATTAAACTCATTATCAAAGGCAAAATATACAACAAAACCTGCGTTATTCCAAATCCAAGAATCGCAATTTTAATCCTGTCAATTACCTCAATGTCGGACATTATCAAAAATGCAAGAACAATCCAGCACAGTAAATCAAGAAGCATAAATCCAAAAGGAATTCCAATGAAATAAGAACTAAAAAACATAAAGGCAAGGGAAGGAATGATATTTGCTGCAAGAGCCATTATAATTGCATGTTTGAATTCAAGATCATGTTCAATAATGTTGCATGAAAGCATTATCCCAATTGCGGCAAGTATGGATGGAATTAACCAGTTTAATAAAATATATATATCAAATACCATAATATATTAATACTAATTATATTTATTTCTTTGCGGGTTTTTTACGGTCTGAAATTTTTATCCTTTTTTTATCCCCCATTTCAAGAGAAACAATTTGCAGGTTTGATGGTTTTACGGGAATCTGAATTTCTTTACCATCTTCTTTTTTTCTTTTTACATCTTCAACGTAAACGCATAAACTTTTTAAATTAAGACCAGTAACCTTAGAGATTCTACCTTTAAAAGTGCCTCTCATAACTTTTACTTTATCTCCGGCTCTTACAGGAAAACTTCTCTTGTCATATTTATCTCTTAGTTCCTGACTAAGGTTTGTGTGCATAAGTTTTTGTCTCACGTGTTTTGGCGCAGTTCTCATGTATTTTCTCTGTTTTCTCGCCTGTACGCTAACATTCCATTTATGGCTAAAGTGCTGTCTCATTTAATTATTAAATAAAAACTAATAAACCTTTTTTTTCACTCAAAAAGAGTTTTTTCTGGAAATAAAGGCATTTATATATAATTACCTTTATTTATCTATGAAGCGGGTTTCTGAGGATTTTATTTGGGGTATTATGCTTTCTGTTTTAGTTCTTACAATATTTATTATAGTTTCCTTATTTTCCCAGTTTCCACCCACAATTTATAATATAATTTTCATCCTCATGACTATTGATATGGTGGCTATGTTGTATTATATTTCATATATTTCAAGGACAAAATTAACTCAGGGCGAATCCAAAGAAGAATTAAAAGTAAGGCTGAATTTAATAGAACTTGGCAAAAAAGAGGCGGAGAAGCGTTATTATAGCAGAAAAATCGGCGATAGAATATATAACAAGATTATGCAGGATTATGAGCAGGAGGATATAAATTTGAGGAGTAAACTAAAAAGTTTAAAATTAAGGAACTAAGAAGGATTGCCTGAAACTATTAATTTAATAAGAAATAATTTGTTTGAATACCTTGGATGAATGAATAATTTTAGTTATTTCAAAATCTCCTGAACCTGCAAAATCTCCTTTTTCTGTTTTTTGGATTTTCTCATAAGTATCATTCTTTTCCTTGATCCTGGAATAGACCCGTCTATAAGCACATATTTTGTTTTTACGAGCCCATATTCTTTGAATCCCTGCACTGGATTGATTTCTTCAAGATTATCTGAGATTTTTAAAATTAATTTGTTGTATTCAGTTCTCTGGTGAAATCCCATCTGACCTGGCATTGGAACCCTCCAGTCAACTTTCCTTGGCATAACACTACCAATAGAACCAACTCTCCTTCGACCTTTTTTTGCTTTATGACTTCTTAATTTACATCCAAATCTTTTAATTGTGCCCTGTGTGCCTTTTCCTTTGGTTATTGAGGTCACTTCAATTAAGTCCCCATCAGAGAAACAGTCTTCAACTTTAAGTTCATTTCCAAGAAGTTCTTTTACTTTGTCCAATTCAAGTTTACACCCAAGTTCAAATATTTCAGGTGTTTTCTTAAATCCGGTTTTTCTTGGGAAATTGGTAACTTTTATTCTTAATTCATCAAATTCTTCAGGTATTTTCCCTGATTCTTCAGCTTTAATTTTAATTTTCCTTTTCAGGTCTTTCTTTAAGTCTTTTGGTAATTCTTTAATATTGAAATATTCTGTGGTTTTTCGTTTGTTTTTATAAAAAGTGATTCCTATTGGATATATTACAGGGATTTCAAGAACTGTGGCAGCTCTTACAATTTCTTTACCTAAATTTACATTTTTTCTAGTTTCTGTTGCGGAATATTGCACCATCCCGACTTTATAACCTGCAAAGCCCTGTATGCCATCTCCTGACCAGAATGATATTTTAGGATATATTCTTTTAGCCTTTACTCTCGGCCAAAATTGTAAACTTCCCCTTCGCGATCCATGTGGTGTTGCCATTGTATAATTTAGATTATAAATTTAAAATAGAGCGAGTATTGCTTGATTGAAGTTTTTTAGGGGTTATTTTATAAATCAATAAATATTAACATTATTTTACCAATTAAGTTATGCCAATTATAGAATTAAAAAATGCTTCAAAAATTTATAAGATGGGTGATAGCGAGGTGCGCGCTTTAGATAAGGCAAACCTGAAAATAAATGAAGGCGAATTTGTTGCAATATTCGGACCAAGCGGTTCAGGGAAATCAACTCTAATGCATATTGTTGGTTGTTTGGATGTGCCTTCTCAAGGGAGTGTTTTTCTTGAGGGAAAAAATATCTCGGAATTTTCAGAAAGTGAACTCGCGACAGTAAGAGGAAAAACAATTGGTTTTATATTTCAGACTTTTAATATATTTAGGACTCTTACGGTTTTGGAAAATGTTACGCTTCCAATGGTTTTTCAGAATATGCCTGTGGCCAAGAGGAAAAAAAGAGCCATAGAATTAATTGAATATGTTGGTTTAAGTCACAGAATAGATCACAAACCCGCAGAACTAAGCGGGGGTGAACAGCAGAGGGTTGCGGTTGCAAGGTCTCTGGCAACAGACCCGAAAATAATTCTTGGTGATGAGCCCACAGGAAACCTTGATTCAAAAACCGGGAAAAAGATAATGGATGGTTTGAAAGAAATAAACAAAGAAGGAAAAACAATAATACTTGTGACTCATGATGCTTCTCTTGCTTCTTATGCGGACAAAATTGTATATATAAAAGACGGGAAAATTGAAAAAATTGAGAAGAATAAAAGAACCAAATGAAACAATTCATTTAAATATTAAATATGTTTGATTATGAAACAAGAATTACTTAGTTTATTAATTATAGTTTTGTTAACTGGAGTAATCCCTATGGCTGCGTATGCGGATGGTCCAGCAATAAATATAATTCCTCTTAGATATGAACCAAGCCCAGCCCAGCCCGGAGAATATTTATCTGTTTGGGTTAATGTGGAAAATATTGGGAATGAAGAAGCAGAAAATTTATTACTTGTTCTTACTCCAACTTATCCTTTTTTCCTTGATGAAGGAGAGAATGCAACAAAGGAAATCAAAACTTTAGGTGGGATGGATAATTCAGTGATTGAGTACAAAGTTAGGATTGCGGCTGATGCTGTTGAAGGCGAGAATGAATTAACAATTAAATATTCCACAAAAGACCGAAACATCTGGGTTGAAAAAATTTTAAAAATAACAATACAAACACTGGATGCAAATCTTGCAATAACCGGAGTTGAGAGCAAAGAAGTTTCACCCGGAGAAATTACAAACCTTAAAATTAAATTAAGAAATGAGGCGGATTCTTATCTAAGAGATGTGAACATAAAACTAAATCTTTCAAGTTCAACTTTTTTGCCAATAAACTCAACAGAAGACAGAAAAATTTATCTTATTGGAAGCAAGGAAGAAAAAACCGCGGATTTTGATTTGCTTGTTTCTCCCAACGCGGAGTGCGGTCCTTACAAAATATTGACTTACATTTCTTATTATAATTCTGCGGGAATGTATTACACAAAAACCAATTATGTAACTTTAATTGTAACTGCCGAACCAGAGATAACTGTGAACATTGATGAATCCGGAATTTTAACTGCGGGGCAGACTGGAATTGTTTCTATAAACATAATAAATAAAGGTCTGATGGATATAAAATTCCTGACTGTTTCTCTTAAACCAGACGGATATGAAGTTCTTTCACCCTCAGATATTTATGTAGGAGGTCTTGATTCTGATGATTATGATACTGTTGATTTCAAAATTCATATTCCTGAAAATGGAAAAGAACTGCCATTAAAAATTGAGTTGGTTTACAAAGATGCCAATAATAAAGAGTATTTAGAAGAACCTATTGTTAATCTAAGACTTTATACTCAGGAAGAATTAATAAATTATAATCTTGTTCCGGACACAACAGGCACTACTAATACAATCATTTTTATAATCCTGCTTTTCATAGGCTATTGGTTGTACAAGAAATTAAAGAAGAGTTCTTATTTCTCCTCAAAAAAAAGTAAGTGATTTTAGAATGATAATGGATTTTTTAAGGTTTGCTATTAATAATTTAGTCAACCGGAAAATGAGGAGTTTGCTCACAATTATAGGAATTTTTATAGGGATTGCCGCAGTTGTATCTTTAATTTCTGTTGGGGAAGGTATGAAAAATGAGATAAACAGGCAATTTGAGTCAATGGGCTCTGATAAGTTAATGGTCATGCCTGGTGGCGCAGGTGGTTTGGGAATTATGAGTATGATGACTGCTGCAGTCCCTCTAACAGAAGATGATTTAAAAGTTATAAAACGGCAGAGCGGGGTTGATGTGGCTGGAGGTATGACTTATAAAACCATTGCTGTAAAATACAGAGATGAAACAAAATACCTGATGGTTGCTGGGATGCCGACTGATGAGTCTCAGGAAATTTTTACCAGCATGGATACTTTTAATATCTTAAAAGGTCATGATCTGGAAGATGGGAGAAATGGAGATATTGTAATAGGGTATGATATTGCCTATACAGATTATTTTGATAAAAGACCGGGGCTCAGAGATAAAATTTATATAAAAGACAGACCTTTTACTGTTTGCGGTATAGTTGATAAAATTGGGAATAGTCAGGATGATTCGCAAATGTATATAACTCTTGAGGAAGCAGACGAATTATTTGATATGGGTGGTGAATATGGGATGATAATGATAAAAATGAAACCAAATGTTGATCCTTCTGCATTGGCGGAAACATTAACTCATAAAATAAGACGCGCAAGAGGCGAAAAAGAAGGAGAGGAGAGTTTTCAGGTGCAGACCACAGAACAATTAATGAATATGGTGGGAGATATTCTTGGGGTAATTAATGCGGTTTTGATAGCAATAGCTTCAATTTCTCTTATGGTTGGGGGAATAGGAATAATGAATACAATGTACACTTCTGTTTTGGAAAGGACAAGAGAGATTGGAATTATGAAAGCAATTGGGGCAAAAAATTATCATGTGATGTTGTTGTTTTTGTTTGAGTCAGGCATGCTTGGAATGGTTGGCGGGATTATTGGAGTTGGAGTTGGAGTTGGTTTGGCAAAACTGGCGGAGTTTCTTGCTATTCAATCCGGGTTTGCTATGCTGAAGGCTTCGTTTTCCATGGAATTAATTTTTGGGTCCCTTGCATTTTCCTTTTTGGTTGGCACTTTATCAGGAATTCTTCCCGCAATGAAAGCTGCAAAATTAAATCCTGTTGATGCTTTGAGATATGAATAATTTTTTATTGTAGTTTTAATAATTGAGTTTATGCGATTTTTTTATTTTGAACAAACCCAAATTAAATTCTCTGTTAAATAATTCCTTTATTTTTTAGGTAAACTGAATAATCTTCAATAATTAAATTATATTTATCTTCTTCTCCAACCCAACTTTTGACGCTTCTCTCAATCCCTTTCCTTTTGTTTTCAATCTCTGGAGTGGTTATGAATGATATTGCGTCGCTTCCTGCCCCAGAACCGTAAGAGACAACTAAGATTCTCTGGTAAGGTGCGGCAATGTCAAGAACACGCGCAAGACCAACAAGCGAATTTGCGGAGTATGTATTTCCAATGAATTCAAAATTAATTCCTGGTTCAACTTGTTCTGGGGTGAAGCCCAATCTTTTTCCAATAATTCGCGGATATTTTCCATTTGGCTGGTGGAACACAACATAATCAAAATCTTTTGGTTCAAGGTTTAATTTTTTCATCAGGTTTTTTGCGGCTGTTTCAACATGTTTGTAATAAGCCGGATTGCCTGAGAATCTTCCCGCGTGTTTAGGAAATTTGTCCCCGTCATTTCTCCAGAAATCTGTTGTGTCTGTTGTGTAACTTAGGTATCCTTCAACCAGAGCAATTGGATTTTTATCCCCAATTACAAAACCTGCGCTTCCGTCCCCGGCTGTTATTTCAAGTTCATCATTCGGAGCTCCCTGAGCGGAATCCGCTCCAACCGCAAGTCCGGAACCTCCGTTTACTTTTACAAAATTAAATGTATTTACTATTGCTTGCGTTCCGGCTTTGCATGCAAATTCCACATCTGATGCGAAGCAGTTTTCTGTTTTTAGGAGACCTGCCACAATACTTGCTGTGGGTTTTACCGCATATATTTTGCTTTCGCTTCCAACTTCGATAAATCCAATCTCATCCCCTTTCACACCAGAATGTTTTAAAGCGTTTAAACTGCAATTCAAAGCATAACTCCCCTGGTCGTCAAATTTTCCGGGAAAACTTTTAATTCCTTTTATTTCTCTTCCCCAAACCCTATTGGATGTGGTCAAGTCTAATCTATATCTTGGAACATAAACCCCGTAACCAAGAATCCCAATTTTCTCATCAGGGAGTTCTCTTTTTATTTCTGATTTTTTGGTTTGTGGTTTGCTGAATTCTTTTTTTAATTCCCAAATCCCTCCATAGATATGCAAACCTTGTTCTGTTTTTCCAAGTTTCCCCGGTCTTGAAATAACTTTGTCTCCGATTTCAACTTTGTCATCAATTAGACCGAAAATAAGAGCCCCATTAATTTTTATCAGCGCTGTATAATAAGGGGTTTTTCGGTTGTAATTAAATAAAGTTGATGCAACTGAGATTTTTGTTTTTGAGTAAACTTCCCCTTCTTTACCGATATTTTCAAAATTATTTAACCTCAAAGCTTTTGGTGCTACTATCATATTAACGTCTTAGTATGGAGAACGTGGCTGTGCCTCCAGTTCCGCCAATATTTAATGTAGCCCCTATTTTGGGATTTGCATTTCTTTTCCCGCATTTTCCGAGCAGTTGATTTGTAACTTCTATAATCTGGGCAACGCCTGTTGCCCCAACAGGGTGACCTTTTGCTTTAAGACCACCGCTGGTATTTACAAATAATTTTCTTCCGTCAAAATCATAAGGAACTGGAGATTCTCTTTTGTTGATATCATCATAAGGTTTCAAACTTCTCACTAATTTGTAACCCTCTCCTTTTTTTGCAAACCCCGCGGCTTCAAGACATAAAATTTCATTAATTGTAAAACAATCGTGGATTTCAATTAAGTCAATATCTTTTGCTGTTAAGTTTAATCTTTTGTAAACTATTTCAGAAGCTCTCTTTGCGGAATCAAGAACAAGGAGGTCTTCCCGTTTTGCCAGCGAAATTGAACTTGTTGCAACTTCTATATCTTCCAGTTTAACATAATCAACCCCAAGTTCTTTTGCGTATTTTTCTGTTGTTGCTATGATGGATGCTGAACCATCTGAGATTGGGGAACAATCCAGTAATTTTAATGGGCTTGCGATGTTGCCTGTAAAATTTTTCAGAGTTATTTCTTTTTGGAACATTGCTTTTTCATTGTGCATTGCATTTTTGTGGTTCTTTATCCCGACGGCGTGAAGGTCTTCTTCTTCCGCTCCGGTTTCATGCAAATATCTTGTTGCGAGCAAAGCGTATAAACTTGGGAATGTTGCCCCATTTACAACTTCTGTGTCAAAATGAGATGCGCCTGATAAAATATTTGTTGTTTCTCCAGCCATCCGGTCAGTCATTTTTTCAAATCCAAGAACGTGAATTATTTTATTTTCTCCTTTGGATTCACCCAGACCAATTTCATTTGCGGCAAGTTTCATAGCGATTGAACTTGAAGCGCATGCGGCTTCGGTTCTTATAACTTTATTAATTCCAAGAATTTCCGTTATTCTTGAGGCTGTGTGATCTTGCCCTTCAAATCTAGATAAGTTCATATTCCCGACATAACAGGAGTCTATGTTTTTTGTCTCGAGGTTGGCATTTTTCATTGATTCTGAGAAACTTTCCTGAACAAGGTCTTCCCAGCTTTTATCCCACAATTCGCCAAATTTAGTAATTCCTGTGCCGATTATTGCGATTGCCATTATTAAATCTATAGATAATTTAAAGTCTGGGATTATTCAAAGTCAGGTTCTTCGAAAGTTCTGTAAGGACAAGAACCATAGTTATGATTTTCTCTGGTAATTGTGCATAGGGTTTCATTATAGTATTTGCACATAGGCACACTCTCTCCGGATTTATATATCTTTAAAATAATTATTTCTGGATTTTCTTCAGGAAGAATTGGGTAATTATTTCTATCAACACCTAAACATTCAAGTTTATACGTTTTAAATAGTTCTCTTTCCAGTTTAACCATTACTTTATAGTATATAAAATAATTTATATTATTCAATTAGTTTTGTAAATTTCATTTCTTCTCTTTTTTAGCCTCTGTTTTTTTCTCAGTTTTCTTTTCCGCCGGTTTCTTTTTCAATAATTTAGTTAATCCAAGACCGTCTTGTTTCATTGTAAGGTTTATTCTGGTCCTTTCATCTGATATTGATGAGTTTGCGACCATAGCTCTTACAAGTTCCCCATCTTTTACCACAATGGTTGAATCTTTGCTCGCAAGAATGTCTTGTTCAGGGTTGTATATTAATTTTTCCTGAGTAATCTGCGATATGTGAACTAAAGCATCTACAGGACCTATTCTGATAAAAGGTCCGAATTCAGCAACTTCAGTGACATATCCATCAATCATTTCATTAGCGACTGGCTGGAAAAATAATGCGGAATATTCCACATCAAAATAAATATAAGGTTTTTCCGGAAGGATTACACCAGTTTCCCCTAGTTTTTTTATCTCGGTGACTCCAAGGAAGACTCCATTTTCTTCTTTTAAATGAGATTCTTCCAGTCTTTCTTTAATACTATCTACAGTATCCCCTTTTAAGTTTTGGGCTTCCACACCAACTTTCTCCTGAATATCCAATATATAAAACATATTATTTGACCTTGAATCTGTTTGTTTCTGATTTTTTCTGCAAATTCATAATATAGAATGTAAAATAATAAATAGAAACTCTTAAAATAAAACAAAGTGAATAAACATTATGAACCAAAAAGAATTGGTAATTATAAGAAAAATAAAACCGTGCAAGTCTGAAAAAGAGATTGTTGAAGAATTTGTCACAAAATTGCTTGAAGTTGCAAAGATTGTTGCAAAACCCTTTTATGCTTACCCCCAAATTGTGGGTTCAATATCAAAAGATACCTGGTTGAGCAGCGACCATGATGTTGATTTATTCATTGTTTTTAGAAAGAAAATTTCGAGAGAGAAATTAGAGGAACATGGTTTATTAATCGGAACTGCAATTTGCGAAGATATGAAAGGAATTTATGATATAAAATATGCAGAGCATCCTTATGTGAGGGTGAAAGTTAAAAATTTTGAGATTGATATAGTCCCTTGCTATGAGACGGGAAGAGGAGATAAAATAATATCTGCTGTTGACAGATCTCCGCACCATACTCAATACATAAAAGAAAAATTAACGGGTTACGGGGTTGACCACGCAAGATTGTTTAAATATTTCTGCAAACAGATTGATGTATACGGCGCTGATGCAAAACATAATGGACTAAGCGGATATCTTTGCGAACTCCTAGTTTTAAATTACGGGACTTTTGCGAATACAATGAAAGGAATTTCAAAATTGAATTTTGCGGAGCTAATTGACTTGGAAAATCAAATGGAAAAAAAAGAAGCGAAAAAGAGATTCACTGACGCTTTGGTTGTGATAGATCCTGTGGACAAAAATAGGAATGTTGGTTCTCCAATTTCACCTCAAAATTTTCTTAGGTTAAAACTTAAAACAAAAAAATATTTGAAAACCGGAAAATTTCCTGTATTTAAAAAACCAGTAAGAAATATGCTTATAAAAAAACTAAAAGACAAGAGGGGAACAAATTTTATTGGACTTAAATTTACGCCCCCTGAAATGATTCCGGAAAATTTATATCCTCAGATAAGAAAATTAAGCAAACGGATTGCAAGTTATTTGAAAGAATATGATTTTTCTGTGGTCAGGTATTTGGAGTGGACAGACGAAACCAATAGAGTTTATCTTATTTTTGAAGTTGAAAATAAAATATTGTCAAAATTAAAGAAACAGGAAGGTCCTTCAATATTCTCAAAAGAAACAGATAATTTTTTAAGAAAATATTTGGATGATGAATATAAACCTTATATCGAAGATAACAAGTTTTTTGTTGGTTCAAAAAGGAAATTCCTGAATATTGAAACAGTTCTAAAACATTTCCTTAAAGAAAACAGGAAAGAGATTCCTGAAAGAATTGCGGAGAAAAAGATAAAATTGATGAAAGAAGAAGAAATTATTGAAATTGTGAATAAAAACAAGGAATTCAATTCTCACCTTGTCCGGAAGTATTTTGAGGTTTAATTAATCTAAATAATATGAAAGGAGAGATATGCCATCGTATTGGGGCGGTGAATGAACGCCTGAAGTACTTGGGTCTTGAGCCTTATTCTTCGGCTCATTTCTGTCAGATAGGTACTTGTGGAGGATGTTATTTAAAGGAGATTGCTACTGGAGTAATACCTGATTATGAGTTGAAATAATCTCCAAATTTCATTTAAATCTATTATTTTATATATAATATAATGTTTAAGATATCTGTAGATAAGGAAAAATGCATAGGATGTGGAGCCTGTGTTGCTGTGTGCGATAATCTGGAAATTAAGGATGATGGAAAAGCGCACCTTAAGAAAACCGAAGTAGAAAAGGAGGGTTGCAACAAGGAAGCATCAGATACCTGTCCGGTTCAGGCAATAGAAGTGAAAGAATTGTAGAATTATAATAATTTAAATTCTCCGGAACCCCCTTTACTTTTTATTTTTGAAATAACTTTTTCAGCTTCTTTAACAAGATTTTTTTCACCTTTTTTTGGATTCGTTGTTTTTAATTTAAGCAGAAATATTGTGTTTCCTTTGTAAGTGCTTTCAATATTTTTTAATTCATCCAGACCATTTTTTATTAAATCAACACCATTGCCTTTGTCGGAATGCAGTTCAATTTCACCTTTAATTTCATAAATTTTTTCCCCGGTTTTAAATCTTTCGTTCAATTCAGAAAAATCTTCGCTGAAATTTACTTCTTCACTTTTTCTGATAAGCGCAAGAGTTTCAAAAACACTGCCATAATTTTGCTTTAAAAGAGAAATTTCATTTTCAATTTTTTTCGGAGAAATTTTGTAATCTTTAGATATTCTTTCAAAAAGTCTGATTGCTTTTGTCTCTTTTCCGTAATCTTTTAATCTCCTTTCTTTTTCACTGCGGGAGATGCCTTTAAGCGAAATTTCAACCAGGTGGTCAATATGGATAACTTTTCCAATAATCATCTGACCTTTTTTAATATTCTTTTTTAAATCCCTAATCCATAATCCGGGGATATTTGATACATTCAGGAAACCTTTTAAATTATATTCCACAAGTTTTAATTCCACAGAACTTGAATGAATCTCCTCAACTGATGCGACAACAAGCTCCCCTCTATTTATTTTATCCATAATTAATTTAAAAATTGATAAATTAACGGAATTTGTCAGAACCTCAAATTTTGCTTAAATATCTTATTTTAATTTCTCAATTTCTTCCTCAAGGTCAATATCATCGATTTTATTTACCATTAATTCAAGATTGCCGAAATATTCATTTTTCTTTATTCTTCCAGTAAAGAGTTTTTCCCGACCGATTAAATTTTCATTTTTGATTCTCTCCGCGGTTTCTTTGAATGAAACAAATCTCAATGTCGCCAACCCATCATCAAGGTAACCATGAATTATTAAATTTTTTTTGGGTTCCACTTTTCCGTGGTCTTTGCATACGCAACTTCCATTGATTTCTTCAAGCTTTGAATTGCAGTCAGGGCAGGTTAGATATTCTCTTTCCGACAATGAAACAATTGCGGCTTTTGCTTCAAGAAAATCATTATCAGCAACTTCTTTCAGATTTTTTCTTTCACCCATATTTTTTGAAGTGGGAATCTCTGAATATTTTGCTGATTTTTCAGCGACTTCAATTTCTTTTTCTTCAGGTTCAATTGTGCTTCTTGCGCTTAAATGGATTTCAGGCATTCCAAAAGTATTTGCTTTTGTGAATCCTTGTTTAATTCTTACAACATCTCCTTCATTCAGGTTTTCAGTTAGTTCAACCATATTATTCCAGAATACAATTCTAATGCGTCCAGTTTCATCTCCAATTGTAATATTCCTCACCTGCCCTTTTTTCTCATTTCTCTCAAATTCCCGAACCTCGGATAATTCCACAATTTTTCCGATAACTTCAACATTTCTAAGGTTAGGTATAATGTTTTTTATTTTCAGACTCCTTTCTCTTTTTTCAAGCAGGTCCAGTCCTTCTTCTTTTGCAACAATGTAAGCGGCTCCTTCTTCAGAAACCAGTTCAGACAATTCAAAAACCTTATCCTCTATTTTTTTATCAACTTCTTCCCGGGTTAATTCGGCTTCTTTCGCGATTTTGTCTTTCAATTCGTTAATATCCATAACTAAATTATTAAACTATTTAATTCACTTTGTTTTGCATAATTTCAGGAAATTTGTCAGGATTCTGAGCCCCTGATTTTCCCTTATCTTAACTTCAGGGTGGAACTGAACCCCGTAAATTGGTTTTTCCGGGTGTTTTATGATTTCTACACCTGTTTTGGATTTTGCAAGTAAAATCATATTTTTGACTTCTTTTACATAAAATCTGTGAGCTTCAAAAACACTCAATTTATTGATTCCTTCCAGCAAGGGGTTTTTTTCAATAATTTCCAGATTTCTTAAACACCTCTTTTTTTCTTTGAGCATTTCAAGTTTTTCTCCGTAAGTGTGGCATATTAATTCAAATCCCAGACAGATTCCGAAAACAGGAATTTCAGAATTTTTTATGAGTTCAATCTCCTGTTTGTAAATTTCTTCATTATTTTTAACTTTGTATTTGCTTCCCCCAGAGAGAATTATACCGTCGAAGTCCGAATAATTTTCAGGCAACTCTTGAAAATGCGCGGTTGTGATTTTATGAGGTTTTAATATTTCCTGCAATTCTTCCAAATGTTTTGTGAGATTGTTGATTAACAATATTTTCATAATAATAGAAATTCTATTCTTTTGTTTCAACAATAACTTAATTTTTATTCTACTTTATGGATTACATTATTTTGGTGGGTCTTATTGCCGGGGCGTTGACCACAGTTTCGCTTGTGCCCCAATTGCTTAAAACAATAAAATTAAAGGAGACAAAAGATATTTCATTAACTTGGTGCGCGATTCTTTTCACCGGAGTCTCTTTATGGGTTGTTTATGGATTTCTTATTAGTGACTTGGCTGTTTTACTTGCGAACGGAATCAGTTTAATATTAATATTTATTCTATTATTGCTTAAATTAAAATTCGGTTAATATGCACACTTACAAAAAAGGTTTTAGGGCAGAACACGAATTGATGAAACTTCTTTCAAGTCTTGACTTTGCGGTTCTTAGAGCTCCGAAATCCGGGAAGGATTCCATAGATGTGATTGCGTGTAAACTTGGGCACATTTTTGTTTTTGAATGCAAGAGCTGGGCTTCAACAGTGAGAATTTCAGAGAGGCAGATGGGAAGTTTGACTGACTTTGCGGAAAAAGCAGGAGCAATTCCTTTGGTGGCAATAAAACAAGCCCAGGAAGGGTGGAAATTTCTGAAAGCAATTGAGGTGACAGAAAACAAGGGGGTTGCCTCTGAGAAACTGATTGAAGAAAAAGGGTTCGGGATTGAATTTTTTAATGCGTTTTAAAATTAAAATGGGCTGAGGCGGATTTCCATTTCACCCCAATTATATTTTGGGGTGCAGACCTCATTCATTTTCTTCGAAAATGATGCACCGTTTTCTGAAAGAAAACGATTGTTTTTAAAGGGTTGCATTTGAACCGCCGACCTCTGCCTTGTAAAGGCAGCGTCATAACCCTTATCTCCCTGATATCTGTTGCTATTCAGAGTCTAGACCACCAGCCCATAAAAGGTAAATAAATTAAAATAAATCTCTTTTCAGAAAAACTTAAATTTCAGTCTAATGAGGAGTAATTTCAATGAATTTAATTAAGTAAGGTTTTTTATTCCATTCATTATAGCCTTCGTAAACCCCACTGTCCTGAAAATCTATATGACGTTTAAAATCCCTCACATCTATTATATCAACTCCATTTCAAGTAATTAAGGATTTATCTGCGTCATATTGACCAAGGTAAATATCAAAAGGGCTGTCTAAGGGTTTTATCTCATAATATTTATAAGAAATAACAATATCTTGATTATTCAGCAGATATCTCATACCACCATCAATTCCATAATGCACTCCTGTGGGGAAAGTCTTTTTTTCACGATAGGATGGAAATTTCTCACCCCTTCTATATCTTTCGCGATTAGCCATATCTTAAGTACTCCCATCAAGTTTTTTCCCGAGAGGTCCTTTAAAGTAATCCAATATTAATTTTGTCTCAATCCAGACATTGTTGTTGGCATTATATCTCGCAAAGTGCATCCACAATATTTTTCCATCCTTCATAATTTTTCTCTTTCATTCTCAAATTTATCAATCTGCCACAACTATAATATAATCGTCGTCGCAATAATGTTTTTCTCCACGAACATAAAGTTTGTCTTTAACTCTAATAGAACCTCCTCGCATACCTCTTCCAATATATTCTTCGGCAGTTCCTTCAATAATAATATCTCCACCATACATCTCATCTCCAACTAAATAATGGGCATTACCTTTAACAATAATTTTCCCTCCTACCATATAACACCCCAATTGATTCTTAACATTACCCTCAATAATAATGTCACCTCCTTGCATATTAGCTCCAACTCTCTTACCAGCGCACCCTTTGATTATAAGGTGCCCTCCATACATACCATCTCCAGCAGTACCAGCATTTCCTTCAACAATAATATTTCCACTATGCATTTCATCTCCAGCGCCGTCACTACAATTTTTTTTGATAAGAATATCTCCTCCCCGCATATGAGCTCCAACTAAATAATGGGCATTTCCTTCAACAATAAGTTCCCCTTCAGCCATATAGGCTCCAGCCCAATCTCCAGCAGTTCCTTCAACAATAATTTTCCCTTTATTTTTATATCCAGCCCAATCAGCAACATCCCCTTTAAGGGTTAAATTTTTATTATTATTTCTACCAAGATAACTATAAGATTTTTTTAGCTCAAGTTCAATATCTTTGTCGGGAATTTCATTTATACAATAAGAAATGTAATGCCCGGATTCTAAAAGATTAGGCTCACTTTCAATTTTGTAAATAAGCGCTTGAATTTCTTCAGGAGTTTCAGGTAAATCCGGATAATCACCAATAACTTCATAAACTTCTTTATCAGACCAATTATTTCTATCATAATATTCACTCCATTGTGTGAAACTTTGATAACAATCTTTATCAACGTGCTCTTTGAAAATTAAATCTTGCGGAATTTTTTTAGGGTTTAAATTATTATCTAACCCATGAAATCTTTTCAAATACTCATCTGCATCTTTCATCTTCTTCACCCACCAATCCCATAAACAACAGTTTTACCAGCTTTACATTCAAGCCTGACTTTTTGCCTTTCCTTTAATAAAGCTCTGTTGGAGTCATAAAATATTTCATTATTACCATCTTCAATCATAACAGAATATTGTTTACCACCAATAATATCTGTTGGACAATTTAGGTTGGTTGGATATTTTTCCCATAATTCTTTTCTGTCTTCGTAAGGAACTCTTTCCAGTTCTTTTCTATGAAGTCCCAAGGCATAATCTATAATACCAATTGGTTGGTCTTTGACCTTAGGTTCTCTTCCTGAATCATATCTGATTTGAAATTTTATATTTGGGTTGGGTTTATGACTTCCAGAGACTGGAAAATCATTCATTATAAATCCTTCACAAAGCTCTTTAAGTGGGTCATAAGTCCCAGCCCCAATCATTAAGTCAACAACCAAAATTACAGGATGGTCTTTTGCATATTCTTTAATGTCTGAATTGGTCTTAAATCTCCCGTCAGAGTATCCTGAATTATTAGATTGCCAATAGTGGATAATTTCTCCTTCAGCAACACCATCTCTCCAAACCCTATCCGATTCCGCAATTTTTTCCATTTTCTTCACCTATCAAGTAGTATTTATCTGTTGTCACTACCTGATAATATAATATATATTTAGTATATTTATAAGTTTTGCAACTCTTGTCGTAACAAAAGTGGTATATTTAAACACAAAATACAGATTTTTTTATGGAAGAGAATATACTCAATGCCCTGAAAACTTTTGGTCTTACAGATTATGAGGCAAAAGTATATTATGCGGTCTGTGTTTCAGAAACTTCTTCAGCCACAGAGTTATCCAAGTTATCCAAAGTGCCTAGAGCAAGAATCTATGATATACTTTCAACCTTGGCAAGAAAGGGCTGGGTGAATATAATAGAAGAAAGACCTGCAATATATAAACCAGCAAATTTCAACATAATCAAAAAGAAGCTGGATGAAGAAGAAAGTAAATTAAAAAAAGCAAAAACAGAAATTCTTGAAGAAATTGAGGCTCACTCAAAAAAAGATGAAGAAATAATTTCAGAAGCTGCGCAGGAATTAATCTCGGGAGAGGAAAAAGTTTTGAAATTAATAAAAACATTTATTTCAAAAGCAAAATCAGAGATAATTTTAAATTATATTTCCACTTCTTTATTGGACAAATTAATTCCTGATTTAGAATATGCAAAGAGGAAAAAAGTTAGCGTAAAAATAATTTTGAGTTCAAAGCAAAAAGTGTCCTCGCTTAGAAGCATTAAAAAAATGTTTGATGTCAGGAGGGGAATTGAAGAGAAACCAGCCCATGGAAATTTACTGGTGGACAAAAAATATTATACCAATTTATTTGAAAGCAAAGACAATATAAATGCAGTGGCTATTTATTATAAGAAATGTATTTTCTGTCTAAGCGCATGGTTAAATCGGGAGTGGGATGAGAGCAGGAAAATTTGAAGTTATATTTACCAAAGTATTGGATAAACGGTTATTAAATTATGGATACTCTGGTGATTAGAACTGCAACTCTGGAAGACGCGAAAACACTTGAAAAAATAGGCAAGGCTACAAAAGAAGTGACTATGGTTGAAGGCAGGACTTTGGGTTTAAAATATTTTGAAGTTGTTATTGAATATGGTTTTGTTCTTGTTGCGGAAATAGACAAAAAAATTGTTGGGTTTCTTCTTTCTGAAATATATGATTTAACCAAATTGTCCGTATTGACTTATCTTGTTGTGAAACCGGAATACAGGAATTATAAAATTGGCACAAAATTAATGGACTCTTATCTGAAAGAACTAAAAAAAAGAAAAATAAAATTGGTCAGTTTGTTTGCCCCAAAATCAAACAAAAAATCACTAAATTTTTACGAAAAGGCTGGGTTTAAGAAGGATAAAGAATATGTGTTGTTTTTTAAGGATTTGTGAATTTAATTTTTTATTATTTTATTTAGACATAACTTCAAGCACTTTCTTTGTAGAATATGAAAGTGCCTTTGGATTATATCCACCTTCAAGCACCATTGCCAGTTTTCCATCGCAATGTTTTTCTGCAATTGAATAAACTTCAGAAGCCATTTTTTCAAATCCAGTACTGGTGACATTCATCTCAGCCATAGGGTCATCAATATGAGCATCAAAACCAGCTGATATTAAAACAAGGTCTGGTTTATATTTGTCTGCGACAGGCGCCAAATATTTTTCAAAAACATCCAGATATTCTTTATCTCCTAATCCTGGAGGAAGAGGAATATTTTTAGTATATCCTTCACCTTTTCCTGAACCTGTTTCTTCAGAAAATCCTGTTCCTGGGTAACCTGGTGATTGGTGGACTGAAAAATAGAAAACAGAGGGATCATCATAAAATATGTTCTGCGTTCCGTTTCCATGATGCGCATCCCAATCCACAATCAAAATATTATCATATCCAATAGTTTGGGCATATTTTGCTCCAATCCCAATATTATTAAAGAGACAAAAACCCATTCCTTGGTTGGGAAGAGCATGATGCCCCGGCGGACGAACTAATGCAAAGGTATTGTCTCTTTTATCAAGAGAATCTACTGCAGTTATAGCGCCACCCACCGAAAGCAACGCAGTTTCGTAGGAATCTTTACAGGTAATAGTATCAGGGTCAAGGGGAGATTCTTTTTTTGAATATTCTGCCACTTTTTTAATATAACCCGGAGTATGAACTAAATTTATTTCATCAATAGATGCCTGTTTGGGTTTGATTGTATTTATATTTAAATCAGAGTTATAAATCTCATTCATTATTGCAACCAACCTAAATTTGTTTTCAGGATGATTTCCAGTTTCATGCTTAAGGTAATCCGGGTGGTAGATAATCGAGGTCATAATTATTCGGAGATAAGATCATATCTAAACATCATATCTTCACTGTAAGGGAATATGTACCATGACACTCCGGGATTTGTTTCTCTATAACCCCATTTTACATTTTTACTTTTATATTCTTCCCATTGTCCTGTTGCTCGGTTATATAATTCCGGTACTTCATTTTCGCCTTCAACCCTAAACAAAGTTTTGTTAAATGGAACTTCTTCAGTTCCTAATTTTTCAATTACCTCCCTATTTTTTTTGTAAATTTCCGTTTCCATTTGTTCTTTAGTTAGATTAAGTTCTTCCTGCACATTTTCATATAAACTATTATCTAAGGTAGAATATCCGGATGGAATTAAATCTTCTTGTTTCAAATAATCTGGAATCTCTTCAGTTGGCCAGAGTTTTGGAAAAAAGTAAGTGTGAGTTTCGTCAGCCAGCTGGAAAGTATCTTTTTCTAAAACCGCAGAATTTTCACCTAATACATTTTTTAGCACAATCTGGGAATTTGGGTTGTATTGCGATTCTTTGTCTGTAATTTCAGGATCTCTTGTAGTTTTATCGTAAATTGAATAATGAATATTTCTCTGCAATTCTCTGTTAGTCAATAATTCTTCTGGTCGAATTTTGGAAATTTCCCCGAATGAATATTTTCTCATTTTTTTCACCTTATCAGATAGAATATGGTTGTTATCATTATCTGATAATATAATATGTATTAAGTATATTTAAAACTTTTGCAACTCTTGTCGTAACAAAAGTGACAGTATATTCAATTCATTCCAAAATCCCTCTAACAACTTTCCCCCAATCAACTTTTTTAGAGTCAATAACATTCCAGATAGAATATCTTTCAGGCCTTATTTTGCTAATTTCTCTAAGAATCTCAGGATTGAATTTTTCATCTTTAAGAGGATCAATCGCAAATTCATATACTCCAACTTTTTTCATTTTTTCTTTGATATCTTCAAACAAATTTTTTGACTCAAATCTTAAACCAGAAAATTCATTGGAATAAAGTTCATAAACTTTTGCTGAAATTAATGTTCCGGTTCCCGCGAGTTGCCCGTGCAAATATTTACCCCCGTTTATTTTTTCTTCTAGAAGTCTTTCAACTTCATGTTCGCTCCCTGAACAATATTTTGAAGTTTCTTCCATTGCAATGCCTGACATAATCAACGCCTCCGCAAGTTCTTTGTCAGTTCCGCAACCCAAAACTTTTTCCGCGGATTCAAAACTTAATTGTTTGTAAAATTCTGAAAAACTTTCCCCTTTTTTTTCTGATAGACTTACATCTTGCAGAGCTGTTAGGTTGGATATTAAATCGCAGGTTCCGGCTTTTTTCAAATCACCGGAATATTTCCATAGATATAAAGGAATGATTATTTTTGAGGGATATTTTGTGGGGATTGTTTCTCTCCTCACGCCGTTGTAAAGAGAACAGTTCTTTGAAATCAATCCATCATGCGAAGGTGCAGTTGGAACTGAAATTAGATTTAAATCCAGATCATAAGCCAGCTTTTTTGCAATATCAATCGCTTTTCCGCCCCCAAATCCAATTATATAATTAACATGATCATTTTTTTTAATTTCTTCCACTTTATCAATAGATGCGTCAGAAACCGGGTAAAAATCCTCAAAGCCCAAATTTGAAAGCAGATTTTTGGTAAATCCCCCGTTATTTGTAATAATTGTGCCTTTTTTTAATTCAGGAAAATCATATTTCTCATCCAAATAGCTTAATTCTATGTTTCTTTCCTTCAGCAATTTTTGAATATCCATTATTAAAATTTATTCTGAATTTTATAATGGTAGAAGCAGGTCAGATTTGCAAGAAAATCGCCGGGAGAGAAAGAGGAAGATATTGTATTATTGTAAAACCTTTGGAAGGTTCTTTTGCAGAGATTTCAGGCGCAATTAAATATGGGATGTGCAGCAGGAGAAGATGCAATGTTAAACATTTGATTATTACAAAATATAAGATTCCGTTAAAAGGAGAGAAACAGGAAGATGTGGAGAAAAGCATCTCTGAGAGCGGAATAATCAAAAGATTAGGATTTTTGAAGGATAAAAAAAGATTTAAACTTCTTTTCAACAAAGCGAAGAACCAAAAACCTGTGAAAACAGAAGCAACTCCAAAAGCAATAAAAAAACCAGAAACCAAATCAAAGACTGAAGATACAACAACAAAAAAACCAGAAGCAAAGTCAAAAACAGAGGAAACCTCAAAAACAACCACAAAACCAGAAACAAAGTCAAAAACAGAAAAATAAGATTAATAGGTAATTCTAATAAAGAGATTAATTAATTCTGTCTGAGATAGGTTATTTAATTGTGTTGATATTTGCTGTTTTACAGGGTCTTGTGTTTTTATCATATTTATCCAGTCACAAGAATATAAATCCTGTTTTAAAACGGGCAATTGTTGTTTTTGTGGGTTGTTATTTGGTGATATTTTTCGCATTGCTGGTAATGGTGTTAATGAAATTGTTTATAATTATTCAGCCAATCGGATTAATGAATCAATCTTTGCAGACAATTTTATAATTTCCGGATAATTTCTGACTTGCGCGTTTAAATGCATTTTTTGCTAAATGTTCATATCTTTTGTCAATTTTCAGTTCAAATAAAATTCCATTTTTGTTCATTACAACAGCCATACCAGCGGGTTTTCCAAAGGCGTGCCTCATTCCTGCGAAGAACCTGTCCGCTCCGGCAACAGCAGCCTGCTTGTGTTCCCGAAGTACCTGAAAAGGATATTTTCTTAAAATAAGATAAAAATTTAATTTTATGTTTTTTTGCAGGTAATTTGAAATTGTAATTCTTGCGGCTTCTATCGAGTTATCTCTTATCTGCAGTTTTGATGTGCATGTAAGATAATAGCTGGTTTCATAATTTGCTCTGGTGCCAGTAACATACCTTCTTATCTTTGTTTGAGGAACACCTTTAACATATCCAACTCTCGGTTTTTTTCTTGATTGCCTTGTCCAAGGTCTCTTTTTTTCCCGAGTGCATCGAGCTGGTCTTAGCTTTGCCATAATAGTCAATAAAATTAATAAATTATACGCTGAGGACAGGATTTGAATTCGCAAAATCCCTTTTCCTCGGAATAGGGTATTTACCTGCGCTCCCTTTCGAGAACCAGCTTTCCAGGCTGGCGCGTTAGTTCAGAGCCGTTTTTTAAGTGTTGCCTAAAAAAGACTTAGCCGCTCCGCCACCTCAGCATAATTCTGTATATTTTTTAATTTAGGATGGCTAAATTTTCATGGAAATTCTTATTTAATTAAAATAAATATAAATCACTGAGAAGGTACAAATAAGAATATAAAACTATTTTTTAAGATATCTTATGGGCCCGTAGCTCAGTCCTTGTTTTGAAAAAAAGAAGGGAGTAATCTGGTAGAGCATCAGGCTTTTATTTAAAGTTTAGAGGGTATATTAGTAATGCCCCATGATAAATGGTGTAAGAAGAAACCTGGGTGTCGCGCGTTCGAAGCAACCCTTTTCAGTTAAATTAGCTAAAAAGGTCTGCACCCCAAAAACAAACTTGGTTGAAAAATCAAAGTTTAAATGGGTGGTTGAAAATCGCGTCGGGCTCATGTCGCAACAATTAGTTGAAGAAAATGGATAAAAAAGATTTGGAGATTGGGGAACATTGTTTGGTTCCGGAACATAGAAAACTTTCAGAGGATGAAAAAGCAGAAATCCTTAAGAAGTATAATGTTACTGAGAAAGAATTGCCAAGAATGTTAAAAAAAGATCCAGCAATAAAAAAATTGGATGTTGAGGTTGGGGATGTGATTGAAATTAAAAGGACAATTTCTACAACAAAAGAGAATTATTTTTATTATAGGGCTGTAATATGAAGAATAAAAGATTATTTGAGGGGTTTAGCAAGTTAATTGAAACTGATTTGCCAAAGATGGCTGTAAGATATCACATTGATACTTATAACCGATTTGTCTCAACAGGAGTTCAGAAGATTGTTGATGAGATTGAAAACATACCTTTGGATGATAATATAAAACTTCTTTTGTTGAAAGTTGAATTTGGTGGAGCTGTATTAAAAGAAGCGGATGGTTATGATAGAGAGATTACCCCTATGGAAGCAAGAATAAGGGATTTAAATTACACTTGCGCTTTATATGTGAATGTTGTTCCTGTGATAAATGATGTTCATCAGGAACCAACAAAAATTAAACTTTGCGATTTTCCAATAATGATTGGTTCTATTTTAGATCCAAGTTCAAATATAACCAAGGAAGAATTAATTAAGATTGGAGAAGATCCTTATGATCAGGGAGGTTATTATCTGGTGAATGGAACTGAGAAAATTATAATTGGAGTTGAAGAAGTAGCAAATAATAGGATGGTTGTTACAAAAGAAAGGAAGAAGGGCATTGAAATGGCGAGAATCAATTCTGAGAAAAACCAATACATCCAAAGACATATGATTGAACGGAAAGACAGGATATTATATATGAACTTTTCAAACTTAAGAAATGTTCCTTTAATTGTAGTTATAAGGGCTTTGGGATTGGAAACTGATAAACAGATTATTGAAGCAGTATCTGACGCACCTGAGATGGATGAGGAGATACTTACAAATATTTATGAATTTGAGGAAGTTGGAACAAAAGAAAATGCTTTGGAATATCTTCAGAGATTTGTGAAGGGAATGGGCAAAGAGACACCGGAACAAAGAGTGCAAAATTTGTTGAACAATTTTTTACTCCATCATCTTGGTGTTGAAGAAGACAAACAATCTGTAAAAGCTGATTATTTATCCCATGTTGCAAGCAGGCTGATTAAAGTTGGTTTGGGGTTGCAGAGAGGAGATGATATAGATCATTTGTCAAACAAGAGAATTAGATTTTCAGGATATTTCCTTGATGTATTGCTTCGTTCATTGTTGCTTGGAAAAAATGGTTTGTCCAGCAGAATCAGGTATAATTATCAGAGATTAACAAAAAGGAAAAAAAACCCTGTTGTTCAGGCTTTGTTTGAATCCAGTTATATCAGCAAAAGAATTATTTCTTCTTTGGCAACTGGTTTGTGGGTTGGCGGAAGAGTTGGTGTTGCTCAGAGGCTCGACAGGATTAATTATGTCAGGAGGTTATCTAACATGAGAGCTGTGATATCAATGCTTTCAAGTTCTCAGGAACACCCAGAAGCTCGTGAATTGCACGGAACTCATTGGGGTAAGTTTTGTTCACAGGAAACCCCTGAGGGTGTTCACATTGGTTTGAGGAAACACCTTGCAAGTTTATCCACAGTTTCAAAAGGAATCAGTCCTTCTGATAAAGAAAGTATATTTGAGTTTGTAAAAGGTAAATTATAATATGGTACGAGTATTTCTTGGAGGGAGCCTTGTGGGCGAAACAAAAAAACCAAAGTCTTTGGTGAATAGTTTCAGAGAACAGAGAAGGAAAGGCGTATTGTCTCCGGAAGCTAATATAACCTACCTTGAAGATATAGATGAAATAAGAATTGATGTAGAGGATTCAAGGTTAAGGAGACCGGTTATAATTGTTAAGAATGGGGAGCCTTTATTGACCGAAGATTATTTAAAAAGAATAATAAAAGGCGAACTTAATTTAGAAGGTTTGGTTAAAGAAGGTGTTGTGGAATATCTTGATGCGGAAGAAGAAGAAAACGCTTATATTGCGATTACCCCGGAAGAAGTAACTGATGAACATACACACCTTGAATTAAACCCAACAGTAATTTTAGGAATTTCAGCATCAATGGTTCCATTTGCGGCTCACAATAGGTCAGACAGGATAAACTATGGCGCAAAAATGATGTCTCAATCCTTAGGCGTTTATGCGGTAAATTATTTATTAAGACCTGACACAAAAGCCTATTCTCTTAATTATACACAACATCCTATTGTGGATACTGTGATGTACAAATCAAATTTCCTGAATGAACATCCTCAGGGTCAGAATATTGTTATGGCAATAATGCCTTATAAAGGGTATAATATGGAAGATGCGATAATATTCAATAAGAAATCCATAGAAAGAGGTGTATTTAGGTCATTGTTTTTCAGAACTTATGGTACAAGGGAGAAAAAGTATTGGGGAATAGAAAGTGATGAAATCGGAATTCCTGACGAATCTGTAAAGAATTTCAAAACAAAGGAAGATTATAAACTTTTGGATGAAGATGGAATAGCGCCTCCTGAAACAGAAGTGAAAGGCGGAAATATAATTATTGGAAAGGTCTCGCCTTTGAGATTTTATGGTCCTGTTGAAGAATTTTTCTCTGAAACAGAAAACCGGAGAGATACATCATTATCAATAAAATTGGGAGAATCTGGGGTAATTGATCGAGTAATTCT